>JAFGQK010000228.1 GCA_016935735.1 Spirochaetales bacterium
AGTTCCTTCCTGCATTGCTTTTTTAAGAAAAAAAAAATTTTTTACTGTTTCAAGCAGGTGTGAAACGCAGGCTTTTTAGACAGCCCCCACAATAGTAAGTTATAAGGTACTCCTCAACAGTAGTTGAGGCACGATAGTAATTTATAAGGTACCTTTCAGGGAATCATCCTTGTACGATGTAAAGGCAACACCTGTTCCATTATAGTTTACAAGACAGGCTGCCCCCAGGTCCAGAACCAATTCCGAACCGGACCGGAACTTCAGTACGACATTATTAGCAAGTTGGAGAGTCGTCATAATCCAGAAATCATTATCATCAATGACAAAAGCAACCTCTGTTTCCTCCCAGACGAGATTGTCCTTTAATGAACCATCATACACGAAAATTTTTGCCAATAGTGCGGTGGCGTTAGCCAGACCCCGGACCCGGAACAGGAAAAGCATGAAATACTCTCAACATTTTTTGCAGGAAATTGATTTTCATTATTGAATTCACTATATTAAGAAAATAACATGTGAGGAGAAATATACAATGAAAAAAGAGTATCTGTTCATCATCATAATTGTCGTATCCCTTGTCCTGGCCGGGTGTCTTGATTCACCAAAAACTGGAACTATCCCGTCGCTTTATGAAACATATGCCGGTTACTTTGATATTGGAGCGGCAGTAGGGGTCGGGCACCTGGGTACTGTTCATGATATTTTTAAAAAGCACTTTAACAGATTTACAGCAGAAAACGATATGAAAGCAGGGCCCATTCACCCGGCAAAAGAGACATACTGCTTTGATAATGGGGATGCCATAGCGAATTTTGCCCGTGAAAACGGCAAAAAGCTTAACGGCCATACCCTTGTATGGCACAGCCAGCAGCCGTATTGGCTTTTTCACGATGAGGGCGGGAATGCGGTTTCAGAGACGGAATTACGCTCAAGGCTTTATGACCATATTACCACTGTTGTAGGACATTATAAAGATATCATCGACAACTGGGATGTGGTGAATGAGGCAATCTCCGATTCTCCCGGCAAGACATACCGTGACGGTAAAGAGGGTTCTGAATGGTATGGCATATTTGGCGATGAGGAGTATATTAAACTCGCATTCCAGTATGCAGCAGAAGCGGATCCGGATGCGTTGCTTTTTTATAATGACTATAATGCGGTTGCCCCTTCAAAAGTAGCGAAAATCAAGAAAATGGTGCAATGGCTTCAAAGCGAAAAGGTAAAGATCGATGGAATCGGTCTCCAGGGACACTGGAACCTGGAATGGCCTTCACTTACAGATATTAAGAGAGCGATCGATGAATACAGCAGCCTTGGTCTTAAAGTAAAAATCAGTGAGCTCGATATATCAATATATAATGACTATGCAGGCGGCTCTTTTCAACCGGAAGCGGAAAAAAGATATACGAAGGAAATTGAATATAAACAGGCAGAACGGTACAGGGGATTATTCGAACTTTTCCGGGCAAAAAAGGACGTCATCGTTCACGTCACCTTCTGGGGTGTGTCGGATGATGCGACCTGGCTGGACTATTTCCCTGCAGGACAGAGAAACAACCACCCCCTGCTGTTTGACGACAATCATCAACCCAAGAAAGCATTAAAGGCTATTGTGAATTTTTAAAGGCGGAAACATCTTTCATATACCGGCTTGTTATATACCCGAAAGCGGGTTCTGTCCGCACCAGTCTGAATATTTCTTATGGACAGCAAACCTGAATATGGATGTAAAGACAGGAAGGTTCTGTATGCCGAGACAGCCATAGTCAAGATTCCAGTCTTTGGGCGGGCAGTCTTTCATAAAAACGACGTACATTATCGTATCATTAAAATCTATTTCACCAGTCATATCCTCTATTCCGAGTTTAAAAAAATACGCAATACCCCCTTTGATTATTCCCTGGCCTAAAACATCAAAGGTTGTTCCTTTTTCCCTTATCACCTTGTATTTTATATATGTTTTTTCCTGCCGGATATCGTACACTTTTAACCTGCAGTACGATGCCCCTTCTGTATGCATGGCAACCCATATCCAATCATGTTCTCCCGGTATGGTGAATTTCTTAAGCTGTTTAAAACTGTTCTCTTTTATTTGTTCATGAAAATCCCGGGATTTTTTACAGGGTTCCCCTGATGCATAGTAGAATTCTGTTGTAATAAAGGTTTCTTCATTCCTGTCGCACGCATACCAGAGACCGATATAGTCGTTTTCCTGTTTCAATTTCTTCATATTAATGAAAAGCGCTTCCCCGGTGTGTTTGTCTGCGAATTCCTCTTTCACTATTTTAAAGGTTTCCTCATTCATGGTTTTCCTCTTTCCGGATGTAATCTCTCTCCTCTATATTGTATGGAATTCAAATTATTATGCAAGATTTGGTTCAATTTCGGGAACCGATTTTTTTCAGAATGGAAGGATTTTGCCGTTTTGTTGAGAAAAAAACTGTTGGATTGGGATGGGGATACCATTGAAAAAAAGAAAGATAAATTCCCGAAAATATGAGAACTCTATCATTTATGACAGGAATGGTGAGCCCGGTTTATAACTTATATGCCTGTTTGGACAAATCATAGGCCAGTGCACCAATCATCCTTGATGCATCTTCCATATCAATAATATGCCGGGCTACCAGGCCGGCCAGATAATTACTGTCGATACGACGGGCAAGGTCATGCCTTACCGGTATAGAAGGGAATGCCCTGGTATCGTCAATAAAACCGACCAGGTTATATACACCGGCGGTTTCAAGTACCTGTTCACGCTGCCGGATCATCCCCTGGATGCTGTCATGAAACCACCATGCAGGCCCGATTTTCATAGCCGGGTAGTGTCCGGCAAGCGGGGCGAGTTCCCGCGAGTAGGTGGATTCATCCAGGGTAAAAATTATCAGGGTAAAAGACGGATTGTTCCCGTAGGTGTTCAACAATTCTTTCAAATTCCTGGTGTATTCAGTTGCCAGGGGTATATCCGAACCCTTATCCGGCCCGAATTTTTTAAACAGCTTTTCATTGTGATTGCGGTAACAACCGGGATGAATCTGCATGGCCAGCCCGTCTTCACAACTCATCCGGGCCATTTCCATCAGCATATGCCCGGTAAACAGCCTTGCATCATCCCCGGATATGTTGCGGGCAAGCGCCCGTTTAAAAATATCTTCCGCCTCCCTGCCGGATAATGCATGGGTAAAAGGTTCCTCCACACCATGATCTGTTGACACCGCACCCATGGACTTGAAAAACTCACGCTGTTTTTCCAGTGCCTGGATAAAGTGTTTGTACGAGGTAATAGCCATACCTGTTACAGCGGACAATGCATCAATATTTTCCCGCCATGCCGGGTGCAGCAGATTGGTTACGGCATCCGGCCGGAAACAGGGAATAATTTTTCCATCCCACCCCGATTCCCGGATTGTTTTATGATGTTCGAGGGTGTCTGCTGCCCCGTCTGTTGTGGAGAGTACTTCAATATTGAACCTTTTAAAAAGCGCCCTGGGCAGGAATTCCGGCTCCTGCAGCTTATCCCGGATATGATCGTAAATATGCATCCCGTTCCGGGTATCCAGCTTTTCCGTGACCCCGAATACCTCTTCAAACTCCTGGGTAAGCCAGATACCTGTCGGTGTGCCTGCAAAAAGGTAAAAATTTTCGCTGAAGATCTTCCAGATAACCCGGGGGTCCTTTTCAAAAGACGATCCGTCCAGGGGGAGAATGCCAAGGTCTTCAAGCCTTATTCCGCGGGAATAAAGCATCCGGAACACGTAATGATCCGGTATGATTATTAACTGTGCGGGATCCGGAAAGGGCTTGTTCAGTGAAAAGAGTCCCGGGTCCACATGGCCGTGGGGACAGAGAAGGGGCCTGTCCCTGACAGTCATATACAATTCGGAAGCGATCTGCCTTACCGTTGGATCGGGATCAAAATATCTTAAAGGGTGTAGCACTTTTTCCTCCTTATTTTTACCAGTATCATCTTCATCCTTGATGATACATTACAGAACACTATGTCGCTTCTGATTGATTGGCAATAATATCCTTTAAAAAAGATAAAAATTCTCCGGAGAATTCACGGCGTTTGAGTCCAAACTCGACAATCGTTTTTAAATAATCCAGTTTATTGCCAATATCGTAGCGTTTTCCGTCTATAACATATGCAACGATATTCTCGCGTTTTAAAAGAAGACGCAAAGCATCGGTAAGTTGAATTTCATTATTCTTGCCTGCTTTCGTTTTTTCCAGGGTTTTAAATATTTCCGGCGTAAGAATATAGCGGCTTGCAATGGCAAGGTTGGAGGGACTCTTGTCCTTTTCCGGTTTTTCAACAAGATCCGTCACATTCCAGATCCGGTCACTCGTTTTTTGTCCTTCGATAATCCCGTAACGCGATACCCTGTCCATAGACACCATTTCGGTCCCGATTACGGAATTCTGGTATTGGTCATACACATCAATCAACTGCTGGGTAACCGGGATTACCGAATCTATCACTGTATCACCAAGCAAAACCGCGAAAGGTTCGTTTCCCACATGCTGCTTTGCATAATAAATTGCATCACCCAGGCCATTTGTCTCTTTCTGGCGGATGTAGTGTATATTGACCATATCCCCGATACGGCGGACTTCATTGTACAAATTCCGTGAATCCTTGTTTTCCAGAACCGCTTCCAGCTCCGTATGACGGTCAAAGTGGTCCTCGATGGCTCTCTTTCCTTTACCGGAAATAATCAGGATATCATCGATACCTGAATCAATCGCCTCCTGGACAACATACTGGATTGCAGGGGTGTCGATAATCGGCAGCATCTCTTTCGGCTGGGCTTTTGTTGCCGGTAAAAACCGTGTTCCCAAACCCGCCGCCGGTATAACAGCTTTTTTAATCATAACTTACATACCTCGCTTTAACAGATATGGCCGCCGGTATAACAGCTTTTTTAATCAT
>JAFGQK010000229.1 GCA_016935735.1 Spirochaetales bacterium
CTATTAATTTTAGTAATTTTATTTTATCAGTCAAGAAACTTTCGATAATGACAGCAGAATAAACTCACAGCATTGGCTACGTCTACAACCCAGAACAAGAAAAGCAGGAAGGGTAAATAAAAGTACTGATGAATCAATGATAATTTCTATACCCGCACACCAATCACTAAAATATCATCTGTCTGCTCGGTAATATTTTCCGGGTCATGACTCTTCCATTGTTCAATGGTATTGTTCAATGTAGTATATTGCTCAAGTATACTCAATGGCTGGATGCCTTCCAGCAAATGTTTGAATTGCTGTATTGAATAATTTCTATGACGGGGGCCCCCAAACTGATCGGGGTATCCGTCAGAGAACATATACATTGTGTTCCCTTTCCGTAAATGTAATTCCTGTGATGGTTCCGTACACTCAATCACCGATTCATAACCCCTGGAAGTTACCTTCCAGGGTTTTAAAATTTCCAGTTTACCGTTTCTGAAAACATATAAAGGTCTTTTCACTCCGGCATAAAATAACGTGCGTGTCACCGGAATAAATGTGCAAATGGCGATCTCCATTCCATGATCGCTTATAACAGTATTGTAATGGCGTTTCATAAAACTCACCAGCTTTTTATATACAAAACATATAATGGCAGAAGGATCGGTTATATGTTTGTCATTCACCGCCTGGTCGATATAATTACTGCATATCATAGAAAGCAAAGCAGCCGAAGTGCTGTGACCTGTGCAATCTGCCGCTGCAAATATAACATTATTATTTTGCTTTGATACAAAATAGAAATCGCCACTTAATATGTCTTTTGGTTTAAAAAGTATAAAACTCTCCGGTAAACAGGTTTGAAAATATATTTTTGAAGGTAATATATTCTGCTGAATCCCGGCAGCCATATTCAAAGAATCTATGGCAAAGGAAAGACCTTCAATAGTGTTTGAAAGCTGATCTTTGATATTTTGTGTATTTCCGTATTCATTTACTTTCTGGGCATCTCCCAATAATTTTTCTCTTATTATTTCAACTGTCAGTTTCGTTTCATCCAGCAATTTCCTTTGCTGGGGGATATATGAAATATTTTTTGATTGTTCGGGAGATAATGGAACAACTTTAAAGTTAATGGCCTTTATTAATGCAGGATACAGTTTCACCTGGTCCCTGTCCTTTTCTTTTTCAAGTTCGGGTAATTCACTATATGGCACCAGACAATTATGCTTTTTCTTCTTATTATTCCTTTCAGGGGCATAAATCCAGCCACCGAGCCGCTTCTCCCATGCCCATCTCTCATGTTCCAGCTTGGCCATGGTTTCAATATCGGACTTGCTTAAATAGAGTAATATCTGCTCTGTACCGCTGTCTCCTTCCTCAATGGCATATCCTATTGAAAGTAATTTTGTGGCAATGTGATAGGCAGTATCGATATTTGAGGATTTAATATCCTCTGCCAGATCATCGTAGTCTTTTAAAAAATTTTTCCGGTTTTCATCGTCTACAATGGACAGTCTTTCATAAATTGAATCCTTAATTATTTCTTCGTTTATATTTTTCATCAGCATACAGTACCTGGCATGTATTGCCCTGGCAAGATATTCCAGTTGCCTGATATTTCTGAATTCCTCTTCGGCAGGTTTGAACAGCTCATACCCGCACTGGACAAAAATAACAGGTATTGTATAAATAAGCTCCCGGTAAAACCTTTGCCGTGTTGCATTGATGTCCGGGAATTGTTTCAGATCGGGATGTGCCCGGGTATCCTCATGTGAAGACCCTTCATATTCCCTGTCTCCTGCATCCATCTCATTTACCCATTTTTGATGCTCCAGGTTGGCCAATAAATCGACTTCTTCGTCCGTAATAATACAGGAAAAATAATGTTCGTTATAGTGCCTGGCCTGTATATGTAATTTGTTTAATTTATACGGAATATCATCAATGAAGTCAGTTATTGCTTTATCATCATCTTTGTAAAGAACAGATTTGAAGTCTGCTTTAATTCGAAGGAATTCTTTAACAAACTCTTCCTTCATTCTTTTTTTGCTATCATTAATGTCTGTTTCATTTTCACCACTGTTAAAGAATATATCTTCCCACGTCGGGGATATATTTTCTCGAGATTCTTCCATAATTATTATTTTACCTGAAATACACGGATTCTGCAATTTTTTTTGAAAAAAATAACAGAATCCTGTTAAAACAGTATAGTTATTTCCGCTTTGATTTTCGCCCTGATTTTGCCTGTACCCTTGCTTTCATCATTTTTTTATATTCATATGTTCTGCGCATTTTCTTCATTTTGCAAATTCCTTCTTTAATGCCAAGAATCAGTCTTTCTATATCCAGATTGAAATCAGGATCAGGACGAATGGCAATACCATTCTGGAAAGAAAGTTTGTCTATCGATTTTGGTAATTGATCTTTGGAAGGAACAATAGCATTCTGTAAAAGCACGGGGATAATAGGGAGACGTTGCATTAAAGCAGTCTCGATTTCTACCTGGACAAAATCTATTGACTCTGTATTTTCTCTTTCGCTTTTGCTGTTACAGAGACTCAACCATTTCTTACCGATTACTACCAGGCAAACAGAAGTACTTTGCAGCAATTTATCAATATAATTGGCGAAATTTACCCCAAGGGGAATGGAATCAACATCCCTGAGAATATTGGTACTCCCGAATTTGGCAATTAGCCGATCGACAATCCTGCCGGTAATATCCGCACTATCTTTTCTTCTGTAGGAAATAAATATCTTATTCCTGCCCATCCTTTCCCTGATAAATATCCACAATGCATAGACCAGGAATGTTACTGTCATGGCCAGGAGAATAATAAAATGTGAATTACGGAAGGTTCCTTTAAAATTCCCGGGAATTACAGGTAAAAATCCTATACCTGCATATAAAACCAGACAGAGACTAAGGGAAAAATTTACACCCCGGTGAACAGGTGATTCGAGTGTTTCGCTTTTTTTTATAAAATCGATCAATAAAAGATATAAAGCCAGGCAGGTATTGATAATCAGCATCACGATAGTATATATATCTATATTTTTATTTATACTGGTATTTATATTTTTATTGATGGTATCAAGAAGGGCAGGTATCAGGAAAAAAAGTGTAATAGCCAGCGCTACAACAATCAGGGCAATAATCAAACGGGGAACAAGAGGAATCTTCTTTCTCCTGCCGACAGCTCCAAATTGAAATGCAAAATAAAATCCTCCGATAGATCCATAAATTAAAAAGAGATTGGTGATGATTGTATTTATTACCGATTTCATCCTTTCCTCCTTGTCATCCTTATGATAACAATAATATAATGAATTACTGTTATATACAAGTTTGTTTTATAAATACCATACCCGTTTATTGATATCTGTTCAAAAAGTTGAACCACGATTGTAATATATAAGGTACTGTTCAAAAAGTTGAACCACGATTGTAATGCATAAGGTACTGTTCAAAAAGTTGAACCACGATTGTAATGCATAAGGTACCAACAAGCTATTTCGTAAACTCAAGCGTCACCTGGTGACTGTTTGCCTGTAAAATCAGCATTGGCATATTTTTATACTGATAGATGATTTCTGCCCCACTGTACTTTCTTAAGCGTAACCCCTGGTTTGGCCGTACCCGGAACACAGCACCAGGGTTAACCGTAATATGTAAGGTATTGTCGGATAAGCGGAATGTATAGTTATATGTTTCCTGTTTTACCAGACGCTGGTATGCTTCCCTGATATTTACCCACTTTATCCAGGGATAATTTGCCCTGGAAAAATCAAGTATCTGTATAAATTCCTGTTTTAATTCTTTCCAGGTTTTATTATCTGAACGGTAAGGATCATAAACATCATCCGGATGGATAAAATGGCTTATTACACCCGGACCACTTGCGCCGGAAATCAACAAACTGGCTAACTGTGGTTTAAATTGGTAACCATAGGAGATCCTGGGGAAATAGTAAAGGTCCGGGATAGTTTCATGGGGCCCGAAATTTGTATAGGTTTCTTCGCCCGATCCCCAATGGAGTGCAGATATGATTTTAATACTGGGAAAAACACAAGTTAATGCAACAATCCCTTCACGGGAGATGATATTATTTGCAGCAACATAAGCAAATGGCAGGGTACCGGCCCCCGTACTATTCAACCAGTTTCTGCGGCCTTCTTTTAATGAACCGGTCATGGCATGGACAGAAGGCCAGTTGTTAATATTTACAGCGGTTTTTTCCATGGTCAGGGACATATGATTGTAACCATGAAATCCCAGTTCAAGACCTTGATCGATGATTTGTCCGGTTATTTTTAATGGGGACTGGCTTTCTGATATATAAAATTCCGAGCCGGTAAAGGGGGCTGCGACAATTGCATTATAGTTAAAGATAAGGTAATTACTGAATGGAATATTCCGGCTTTCCAAAATGGATTTCACATCCGGCCACCAGATGTTCGTGTAATATTCCGTGTCGGTGATTTCCGGTAAAGGTTCCTTTTTTGTATCATACATGGGCAAAGGCCAGTCATCAATAAATATATGGGCTATTCCCAGGGTAGCAGCCACCCCGACAGGGCGCACATACAAAAATGATTCCAGAAACAGGCCTGGTAATCCGTTTTCTAAAAAATCGTTCCAATTCCAGACCAGGACATTGCCTTTGCCGCGCTTTGCTGTCCAGAGTAAAGGATTCCGTGCGGAAAAATCCGTCGCTAACACTACCGCATCCTTATCCGGTTGCAGGTTGCCCCCTGTCCAGACTTTCTCCGGGTTTTGAACCGTTAACTTTTCACCCATTATAAATCCCGGCTTGAACTGGTACCCTGTATATGATTTATTGGCTTCCGGGACAACAGTGGCGGCCAGGCACAATGCGATTCCGGTAAAATCACCACGTAAAAAAGAAACCAGGGAACCCCCGTTCTCAAGGTATGCATGAAAATATTCTGCTTTCAGTTTCCGGTCCGAGTTCAGTACGAGCCCGATACATGAATAGTTATTCAGGTCCCCGGCAAGGAGATAATCAAACCGGGCATAATCAATCACATCAAATTTAAGCCGGGAGTCTTCGAGGATCCCTGTTATAAAAGACAGATTTTTTTTCGCAATTTCATTATTGATGTTGGTGAGTAACAACAGCCTTTCTTCCGTTACGTTGGGAAATAATGCCGTATCAATGAACTTTTCAAAGTTAATCAGCATAACAGGCGACTCACCCGCTCTGTTATGATAAATATATCTGGAGAAAATAAATCCGCCGTTTTTATTAATGGTAATGACCGGGCCCGGATCTCCCTGCCGGTCTTTACGCCGTAAAGATAAATAAACCTTCAGATCCCGGTCTACCTGTATAAATTTGTAATAAAAAGCGGATTGTTGAACATCCTGCTTTCCGTTTGCTTCGACATATCCGGGGTCTTTGTAAGCGATTTCGATTATACCGGGATCATCAGTCCAGTCACCCCTGTATATGAGTCCCAGTTTGGAGAGGGTGAGATTAATGCGGTTTGGATCGACATATTCTTCTCTGGCCGGGTCCTGATTGTGGTATAGATATGCTCCCAGGTTATCAATGATGATGACTTTTCTCCCTGCAATTATTGCCCGGTCCAGGAAATCCAGATAAGCTTCCGGATCTTCCATGCCCGGATTCCTGAACCAGGAAATAATTACCCGGATATCCTGTACCGCATCATCTCCCGGTATGCCGCTGTCAATGTCCCAATAACGCACAACCATTCCCCTGGCCTGTAAAAGGCTGTCCAGGTGGTAATAGATCTCGTTTTCGAATTCCCGCTGATTGTCAGAAGATTTGTACAGGGCCAACACTGTTTTTCCATGCAGATCCAGCAAATGAGTGTTTATAATCGAGGGTTTTTTCGAGTATTCGCCCGGATCCGGTTTTTTATCAGAATCCTGAACAGTATTATCTTTTTTACCGGAGGATGATACACACCCCGCTATTGGAATGAATGTTAAAAGTATAATTAATATAAAAAAACCTGGTAATGATTTTTGCTTGTTTTTCATTTTAACTCCCCCGATTCCATTTGTTTACATGCCTTAATCCCAGGAGGTTATCCTGTATCGTATCAATGATAATGAAATTTATTATTTAATGATAGAGGTAATTGTAAAAATATCTGTAACAATTGGCACCGGTTTTTGTAAGAGTGGGGGAATAACTGGATTTTAATTGTGAGTAACCGGGTGTTAAATATATATAAATTCCCTAAATAATAAGACCACGGAAAACACAGAAAACACGGATAAAAAGAATTATAAAATATTATGTAATGATTTAATGTTTAATGTCTCTGGAAGGTTATGCTTAAATAGAACCCCTTGGGGGATTTAATGATAAAAACCGTAAACCTAATTTTAAGTTCTATATTTAGAATATGAAGTGATTGAAAAGATTTTCGCGGAATGCCTTGTTTTATGGTAATGATAAAAATCATTCAATACCTCCATATAAGGTATTGAAAGGAAAATATAGTGTCTTTAAAATCTAAAGCTAAACACTGCACCTCATGGGTTTCATATCTCTTATGCTAAAACAATCTTAAAACCAGCCTGGATAAAATAATTATCTGCTGTAAAAGCTGTTGTTATTTCTTTTTCTTTCATCAGGATAAAAGCAACACAATCCGTTATTCCCCAATCTTTATCTTTATATTTATTATAAATATCAAGAGCTTTTTTAAATAAGGATTTATCTGTATAAACAATTTTTATGTTTTCTGTTATAAAGCAATTCTCAATAAAGTGTGTCACTCCTCCCTTTTTATTACCACGGGATAATGCATTTCCAATTTCACTTAATACTAATTCAGTTGTCCACACTTCTCTGGCTTTAAATAGAAAATTTATTAATTTATTTGCCTGGTGATGATGTTTATCTTTTTTGTTCAGTAGTGCTATAACAAATGAAGCATCAAGAAAAATTCTTTCATATTGCATAATAACTATTTATTTACTCTTTTTCGGTGTTCCGTATAAGTAATGATCCAATTCTTCTGACCAATCTTCCGGCCCCTCAATAGTTCCAGTCATACTTTTTAGAACATCCCACGCGTTGCCACTCTCTATTTCTTCCTCTATGTCAATTAATACCTTGTAATGATTATTCTTTTTTAATTTAACCGGGTTACAAAGTCGTAAAACTTCACCATCATAAACAACCTCTACTTCCTGGGTCATGTATTACCTCCATTAATAGAGTATATCCTGTTTTTTATCATTTTCCTATCCCTTTTTTGTATAATCTTTAATAAAGTTTACCTGGAGGGAATTCGAAGACAGGCAAACCTGTTTAACATAAAAAAACCATTGAATACACGGAAAACACTGAATGAAGAAGAATTAAAAAAATCTGTTCTGGCGTTCGCACCCCAGGGAATTAGTGGGAATTTCCAATCAGGTAGTACCTCTTGACAAATTTTTATTTTCATGAAGGTTTTTTTAATAGTTCACTTACTTCTTAAAAAAA
>JAFGQK010000230.1 GCA_016935735.1 Spirochaetales bacterium
CCAGGATTTTCAACCCGTAACACTTGCGTTGGCCGGATCCTTCCTGGATCTGATGTAATTACAGGTATAAATTATTTCCTGCTTCTCATTATTTGGGTTGTGGGCTCAAGCCTTCGCTGTGTGTGTGTAATACAGTGTTATAATATCTACAGGTTTGCAGCCTGAAGAAGAACTGCTGAAATCAGGAAACAAATCCCTGGTCGATTGCCTTGAGCAGTTTTGCCTTAAGCAGGTTACTCTCTTTTTTAAGTTTATCAATCTCGAATTGCTGACTTTTTATGATTTCGATTAATTCACCTTTGGACAGGTCCCCGCCGCAGTGAAGAAGCTCCTCCAGGTAGTAAATTCTTGACTGGCAATCCACCTCTGCTTCCAGTTCTGCAATCTGGTAGCTTTGTTCAAGACTTTGCAGGTCAAGGGGACCTTTTGCTTCTGCATCAAAAGAAAGCAATTTATCGGCAATCCGGTAAATTGCCTGCGAAATAATGGAGCCGGGTTTGTACTTCATAATGGGAATCCTGGAATTAAGTGCAATATCCTGGATCGAGTCTTTAAAGATAATTCCAAGATGCTCAAGATCAAGGTTCAAATACCGCATAACAGATCTCTGGAGCTGGCCCGCTTTTTCCGTATCCTTTTTGTCTGTGAGCATATTAAGAATAACACACGGATGAAAGGATTTCATCCGTTCCATGAACTGATTATAACTGTCAAGGTCAATGACTTTTATTTTCTCGAGAAGTTTGGGAATATATACTTTCTGGAGAGGGGTTCCTTCTTTTTTCAATTTTTCGATGAGCTGGAAAGCCGGGGATTTCCCTGCAAACCCGGATGTCATGATCCTGAATATTGCATTCTTTAAAAAAAGGTATGCGTTCAGTATTGCCGTTAATGTAGGGGTGGTAATAATGACACCCCTGCCGGAAATAAGAAAGAAATCAAGAACATTATTGCCTGTTCCTGCACCAAGGTCCATAATAAGATAGTCTGCATCAAGAGAAAGCAGGTTTTTTATAATAGTTCGTTTCTGCGGGGATGTCAGGTTTGCAATACCCGGCATTTCAGCATCACCGGGAATAAAAAAAACATTGTCAAAACCGGTCTTTATGATGATATCTTCGAATTTCAATTCTTTGCTGTTTAGAAAAGTCCCAATCCCGGTTTCTATAGACCGTAACCCCAGGAACATATGAAGATTGGAAGCCCCCAGGTCAAGATCCGCAAGAATAATTTTTTTCCCCGTCTCCCCAAGGGCCAGGCCGATATTGGCGGCAAATAATGATTTCCCGACACCACCTTTGCCACTGGCAACTGGTAAAATGACCATAGACACCACCTGTTTTTAATAACAATTGATGTTCGACTTATGTTGAAGCACAATTGTAATGTTTATAAGGTACTCCCCTCAATATTAATCACAATTTCCCGTTTAATTATTCATCGGAGGTTTCAGAAAAAAAATCACTTTTTACCTCGGTAATCCTGTAATCAGGAAGATGTGAGCTTTCACCTCTCATTTCCACCACTTCCTTTCCCGTCCCTTTATATGATAGTAAAAAGTAAAGAAAAATCAAATCAAAAAAGATTGAAATTAAAAGAATTACGATTGTTCCTTTTTTATAAAGAGACAGGGGAGTAAAAGGGACAGAAAACAAAGTATTGCGTATGAAAAATTCATTGAAAAAAATGAAAAAAGAAGGAAAGAGACTTAAGATTTTACCGATCCGCAGGAGTTGTATTACTACATGAAATTTTGTAGAATTAAAGAAAAGGAGGACATATCCGGCAGGCATGAGAAGCTGGCAGGAGCTTAAAAAGAGAAGCCAGGGTAATGTATCGGTTTCCCCGGTAAAGGGCTTAAAATAAATGAAAGTAATAAGGATAAAGAAAAGTAAAAACCGTACTATCTCCCAGATAATGCCTGCACAATAAAATATTTTTTTCTTTTTCATTTAGACGAAGTGTATCTTTTGTTATATATTTAGGTCAAGGGAGTGTCGTTAAAAAAAGACCTGTTTTTACAGGAAACCATTGCTATTATGAGGAAATATGAATTGTGTATATTTTTTTATATAATTTTGATGAATAATCCATAATGTTGGTCAGGCCTTAACCCGGTTAATAAGCTATTCAGGTGGCGGTAAATGAGACCGGGTCAAAAACACGGCGGCCAACCTTTTAGCAATTCCTTACTATCTTGTGCATATCGCACAGACTATTAAGGATAATTGCTTAAGACTGGGGGCAGTAAATGAGTAATAATGAAAAAAAATGTAAAGAAAGAATCCTGTTAATAGGAATAACCTCTTTTTTTATTGTTTTGCTTATTCTTTTAGCTTTTTCACCCACGGTACTGGCACAGAATAAAGATGCCGAACTGGAAGAACAGATAAGCCTTTTCCATGATGTGGTGGAGTTTATAAAAGATAATTATGTTGATGAGGATAAAGCAAAAGTAGAGCTGCTGATTCAAGGTGCTTTGAAAGGGATGCTGGAATCACTGGATGATCCATACTCCATGTATCTTTCGGAAGATGATATGACCGATATGGAGGAAACGACGATCGGCAGGTTCGGGGGTGTAGGATTATACATTCTTAAAGGTGAAAAGGGTGTGGATGTGGCAAGACCTATTGAAGGATCTCCGGCATACAGGGCAGGAATCGTTACCGGTGATATCATCATTGCAGTTGAAGGGGAATCTACCCTTGATTTGACTATCGATGAAGTGGTAAAGCGGCTTAAAGGCCCGGAAGGAACAAAAGTGACCATGACTATTTTAAGGGGGGAATCAAAAACATTTGATATAACGGTGGAAAGGGCAATGATAGAGCTTCCCACCGTACAGAAAGATATGATTAATAACAAATACGGGTATATGGAAATACTCCAGTTTACCCCCCTTACTCAACAGAGAGTGGAAGAGGCAATAGAATATTTTATCGAAAACAAGTATAAAGGTCTTGTTATAGATGTAAGAAGCAATCCCGGGGGTCTGCTTTCTTCTGTTATCGATATTTCAGACTACTTTTTTTCACCAGGGGATGTAATCGTAAGTACAAAATCAAGGGATATTTTCGATGACCGTGTTTACAGGGCAAAAGATGAACCGATCGTCGATAAGAATATTCCAATTGTCGTACTTATTGACAAATATACTGCTTCCGCTGCAGAAATCCTTACCGGTGCACTGAAAGATACTGGCAGGGCATATGCGATTGGTGAAAAGTCATATGGCAAGGGTTCTGTACAACAGGTACGGTATGCCGGGAAAGGCGGATTCCGGTTAACCGTTGCCAAGTATTACACACCCGGGGATATCAGTATAGATGGGATCGGGATAATGCCTGACCAGGAAGTAAAAGAGGAAAAACTTTCCAGGGAGGAAGAAGAATCCATGGACAAACTCCTTGAAAACAATGAAATAGAAGAATTTGTAAAAAAATACCCGGAACCCACGAAAAATCAGATCAATTCATTCCTTAAAAAGCTTAAAAAAGCCGGGATCGTTTTGAGGGAAAGATATATTCTTAAAATGATCCGGAATGAAATAAATAAAAAAAACAATAATCCTCCTGTTTATGATCTGGATTATGATCTGGTATTAATAGAAGCGGTAAAGTATCTTGATACAAAAAATAAATAAGGAGAACGACCGGTTATGAAATTTTTTTCGCATCAGCTTAGAACGGGGAAAAAGACCGAATTTATCAATATCACATCGGAAGTGAGAAAATGTGTTACAGATTCCGGTATAAACGAGGGGCTTTGTATTGTTTATATTCCCCACACAACCGCTGCTGTTACCATAAACGAAGCAGCCGATCCCTCTGTGGTTGTCGATATACTTGAGTCTATGAATAAACTCGTACCTTTTCAGGATAATTACAGGCATATGGAAGGGAATTCCCATGCCCATATTAAATCGAGCCTGTTTGGGATAACCACGCAGATTCCTGTTAAGGACAATCATCTTACCCTGGGTACCTGGCAGGGTATATTTTTCTGTGAATTTGACGGTCCCAGGAACAGGACGTATATTGTACAGATTATTGGAAAAAGGGAGTAAAAACCACCTGCGGAGCAGGCGGCTTTTTCTAAATCAAAAGAATATAAAAGGCATAGCCTTTAAATAAATATAATGAGGAGGAAATGGACGGGGCTGTCTAAAAAGCC
>JAFGQK010000027.1 GCA_016935735.1 Spirochaetales bacterium
GCTTTTTGTGGTGAGTACTTTTATGTTGTTCTCTTCATTATCCTCTACCGGCGGGAGGGCCCGGGGGGTGTACACGGACCCGAGAACAATCGGCCGTGAAGGGTCGTCGTTAAAAAAGGCACAGATCACCTGGGTGTCTACATCCGGGAGAATCCATATCCCTGCTTCGGAGCTCGCATACGGCCGGACAAGCGGTACCCAATTGGTAATAATATCCCCCCAGTGGGGAAACCGCACCTTTATCCTGCCCCGTTTATCCGGGTCCTGGTTGTCATCGACGATTCCCAGGTCAAACCGTATACAATTGTCCGGGTTCTTGAACACGATCCGGGAGACAGGGCTTGCAGGGTCATAGTACTTCGATTTAAGTCTTTCTATTTCTATTGATGTGAAATAGCCCATAAGACCTCCTGCTCTTATAAATGATTTCCGGGTTGTAATCGGCTTTGATGTCCCTGCTTTAGATTTCATGGAAAGGTCTATTATATTAAATTTTCCTGTATACAGGAACAATTTAAAGACGATTATACCATAATAAATGAGTAAAGAAAAGTATTTTTTATTATATTATAGAAATAGTGGTAGATCACCTGGGTGTCTTTTTTACCTGAATTTTTTTTAAAAAAACTATATATATGTACTTTACAGGTATATACTTCCTTATAATTGAAAGTGTTTGATTTTTTAAATAAGACAAACCTGGAGTAAAAAGAGTAAAAGATCACCTGCAGAGCAGGGGGCTTTTACTAAATCAAAAGAATCTGAAAGGCATAACCGTGATAGTCAAAATAATAAGGAAGAAACAGACCACCTCCAAAAAGGAGGGGTTTCTTTTGATAATAAAGTGAAACAAGAAGGAATTACTTTTATGAAGAGATTTATACAATTATTGCTCTTATTTTTCATAATCTTTATGTTGTATTGTGAAAATACATCCGGGAATGATAAAAACGTGATAAGAGAACTGCTCGATATAAATGGTCTTACAAATGTGGAAATTGATGATATTGTTTTCTGGAAAAATGGAAGGATAGTGGAATTATATACAACTGACCTGCACATAGTAACAATACCTGATTCCATAAATAACCTTACTTCATTGAAATTTGCCCATTTTACCAATAACCTGATAAAAAAAATACCGGACAACTTTTGTGATTTAAAGAATTTGCAGGGATTACATATCAGCGGGAATCCTATTGAAGAATTACCGGATTGTATAGGAAACCTGACCAATTTACAAACAATAACACTTTATGGGCATAATATAAAAAAGATACCGGATTCTTTCCTTCATTTACCTCATCTTACCGTGGTGAGTTTTGAATCCATGGCCATTAATTCGGTTCCAAAGCAACTTTTGAATAAACAGGTACAACAGCTTTTTATTTCCGGCTACCAGTTGGAAACTATTCCGGATGAAATTGGTACGATGGAAAATCTGGAATCACTCACTGTTAAAGGTATTTTTAATACAATTCCCGAATCCATTTCTCATTTAAAACGACTGAAGAGTCTTACAATAAACGGGAAAGGAATAAAAACGATTCCGGCGGGAATCTATGATATTATTATGTTGGAAGAGTTGGATTTACAGCGAAATGATTTCGAGTATCTGCCGGAAGGAATATCAAGGCTCATAAACTTGAGAGATCTGAAATTATCACATAATAGATTGACAGCACTTCCGTCAGATGTCTATACGACAACCCAATGGGGAAAGGTCATTGATGGCAGGAAATATGATATTGACATAAGGGATAACCGTATTTGTCATGTCACAGCGGAACAGGATGCATGGTTAACAAAATATGTTTCAAAAGAATGGAAAATCGACCAATATTGTCCCTAAATTTATTGAAAACTGCGAAAAATATCACTGTACTTTCTATAGATGTCCCGTATTTTCTTTTCCCCCGTATCCAGCATTGTCCGGGTATCTCTTACAAGATTGATATAGTAGTCATCATTTGAGTTGTAAATGCTGTTCCATATCCTGTAATACCGCTTTACTTCCTTTTCAACAATACTATCATCCGTGTAATTAAACCACCCGTCCTTTGTGATTTGTAGAATATTTTCTTCACTCCAGCCGCAAAAAATTAAAGCCGGTACACAATATTCAGGATCAAGGGGCATAAAACGAAGGTGACGTGTATTTTTATTGCTTTTCCAGGAAAAATCCCTTAATTCCTTTATAAACGGTTTTATAGCAGCAATTTCAGATTGCCGGAATGTATGGGTAATAAAAACATTGACATAGTTCCAGCCTTCAATAGTGTCTTCTTTATTGACAAACCATCTGCTAGCCAGATTATATCTATCTGCTTCATGTTCAAATTGAAAACCCGCTTTTTCCAATCCCTCATAAAAATTCGTCGTACCAAGGATTATATCATTGATAACCTTTTCTATACCAGTAATCATTCCCTTTCTTATAATATCGAAAATGATAAAAATGATTGTAATAGCAATCATTGCAAGTAATATCCAGGGATTCATGGCAGAGATGAGTACCGCACCGGTTTTTATGAAAAAAATCAAATTCGCCACAAACACCGTTCCCCAGAATGCCGCACAAAGGAAACTTATTCCCATCTTAATACCATCCAAAATGGCAAAAGAGGTTTCATTCTTCACCACATCCCCGTAAAAATCCATTGTTGTCTTAATAAGCGTCACGGTACTGTCAACAAATTGTAGCCCGTGTCCGGCTATTTTTATCAGAGACGGATTTATCAATTTACTCAGTATTTGAAATTCACCAAGGGTAAACCCTGTTAATGCAAGTCCCCCGCTTGCGATACTGCTTATAAAATCGAGTAACGCATCAACATCTTTATCATCCGTATTTATATAATGGAAAATACCGCATATGGATGCTGCCAGCTGGATACCGGATAAAATATTACTTATGCAGGCAGGGGCTCGTGCTTTATTTTTTATAGCCTCTCCACTTAGATAATGTTCGAGTTTCTGGAGTTTTCCTTTGGAAATTGAAACGACACAATACCTCCGTACCACATTAAGTTTCATGACACCGTGTGTTCTTATGAGCATTCCTTTATATGACTGGGTAAAAAGTTCTGTATGAATAACGATCTGACGGACAACGACAGGGATATATGAAACGTTGGTACTCCTTCTGATTGCATCAATAATCAGTTTATTCCTGCAGCGTGAAAAAACCTTGATGACTTTTGTAATTAATGAATCTGCACCATCCATATTATTCCAGAATCCGGTAACATATGGACTGGTAATAAATCCCCATATTTTGACCAATGGATTATTCGATGCCTGGACAGGTTGTATTCTGAATTTGTTTAGTTCCCGGATTAAATCCGTGCGGGTACTTTGATTAAAAACAGTATCAAGATCGTTGATAATATCAATAGCAAGTTGTTTATATTCAGCATTCCCGCCCGAAACCCGCTGTACAAATGCGTATGCAATTGCATCTTCGAATTCTTTTACATATTCATTGTATATTTCTTCGATTTTACTTTCATCCGGTATGTATGCAATAGTCTCGAAAGCTTTTGCAATAATACCGGCAACAGTAATAATCGGATGCTTGAACGAAAAATAATTCCTGTTCATTATCCCGACATTTCTTTTTATCTCATCAATATAATTCGAGAACAGTTTTTTAAAATCGTTATTATTCAGTATAGTAAATATCTTTTTTATTATATCTCCGGGGGATTCAAATTTACAAGGTATTTTCTTGTTGAGATCATTGATATATGATTCGTATTTGTCAGGAAGACCGGTTTTACTAAAATAACCATACCAATTCCCTGTATCGGCTTTTACGCGTGATTTCATATATGTTTCTTTATATTTTTTTTCCTTTATTTTTTCCGACAGGGATTCGATTTTTTTCATGTACTCTTCACAATTTTTTTCCCAGGTACCTGCATCAGCACCTTCGTGTTTATGATACGACCGCATTAAAAAAAGAAGATATTTTGCCTGGACCATGCTTGAATCAAGGGATTCAAGATTCAGATTCACCTCGCTTACCATATTTATTGCTTTTGCCAGATCCCAGGTGTATTTATTAAGGAGGGATATATATTCCAAAAAATTCGGTTTCAGTTCAATCTTGTATATATCCCGGGCAAAGTCACTTTCTGTTTCTTTTCCCACTTTAATAATCGTGACTTTCCCCTCATTTGCCAATTTCTCGATGTTATAATTCTCCTGTGACCTGAAAAAAACCGGATTTTTATAAGGATTCAGTGAGATTTCATCCAGGTGAGGCACATCATCCCGCCCGAGAATACAATCAGGGGGTGCAAACATAAACGCATATTCAGTGTTCTTTTTCAGATACATCCGAAAATCCAGACTGTATTGATCAATTATCCTGGTAGCATAGAGTTCAAACATATCATCGATAATTATTTCTTCTATTTCTTTCGGGGTATAAAAGTTAAAGTTTCCCGGTTCCACATCCGGACGGAATTGCATTTTTTTGCCACTCAATTTTTCCAGTTCCGAATTTTTATTCAGTGTATAATATAATTCATCCACCCATGAAGAACTGAATCCGGTTGCGGATGAGTGGGAAATTGACCGTGGTAATAATAATCCGAACAACTTGATTTTTTTACATTCGTTAATATAATCTCCGATATACCAGGGTTGTCCCCAGTCATCGACCATCAGCAATCCATGACTGTGCCAGATATCGTATTTGGCTTTTTTTAAGATTGAAAAAAGATTTTTTTTATCATCCGGGTTATTAACGAAACCGGATAATTCATAATAATAAAACCCCAAAGTGGGAGATACCTTTTTATAATATTTTTCTATTAAAGAAATATCCTGGGTACTGAAAACATTAATCGTGTATAATTTATCCGGCAATCTTTTTTCCCAGCAGTAGATAAAACGCCGCGCCGCGATTGCCCCGTTTTTAAAATCACTGGTATATCTTACTTCAACCCTGTTGAAATGAACCTTTTCCTTTACATCCAGGATAACTCCATAGTGAACCTTTTTTTTCTCATACAATACATTAAGGGATTTACCGGCGTTCTGTTCATATACATCACCGGGATATGGAATATATTTGGGAAATATTAATTCTGTGTCTATTTTAATAGTTTTAGGATCGGTAATGTTATTCCGTTTCAATAGAAAATTAACGACCTTTTCATTTGTCGTCCCGTAAAATCTGAATGCCAGACTCCAGATTGTTTCTTTCGGTCTTATTTTATAACGATACTCATTCGCCATTAATTCTTAATCCTTAATTGTTTCTTTGTTATTGTAGATAGCGTAATGGAACATTTTCAAATAAATTGAATTTCCCCTGGTTTTTTCCCAGGGAGATTTCCAATGTATAATTCATATCATCCCTCACACCGGTAAAATGAAGATCAATAAACCTGTCACCTTCTATCATATCATCTTTAACTGTCTGCACATTCTTATAAGATTCATTTACATCAGTACTATAAAGAGTATATTCATCATCTTCCGTTTCTCTTTCATCGGGATCATCCTTGCCCTCGATGATGAGTTTCCTGCATGTAATGGAAATGTCCCCGTTTTCATTGACAATCGAAAGGCCTTTTGCTTTGTCAAGGATCAGCCTCATGGCCCCGTCCTTTGTGTGGATCAGGATCTTCTCTTCACCATCCGTATCATCCAGGATAATCTTTGTCCCGCTTTTTGTGGTGAGTACTTTTATGTTGTTCTCTTCATTATCCTCTACCGGCGGGAGGGCCCGGGGGGTGTACACGGA
>JAFGQK010000231.1 GCA_016935735.1 Spirochaetales bacterium
AGAGTTTTGTACAATTCCGGGGTTGATTTATTCAGGGTATGAAAAAACTACGGATAATTCAGCATGGCCATATATGTTCAGACTGCCGGAAGCGGATGATGCGGATTTGGCAGATACATGACTTTCATTCTTTTCCCGGTCACCGGGTGGGGAAAAATGTAGGCAAAACAGACGAGTGCCATCGCCGAATCCCGGTGAAAGTGCCCGTACACCGGATCCCCCCACAGGGGGACAAGATACGTTGCAAAATGTTTCCTGATCTGATGAGTCCTGCCTGTGTACGGCCGGACAAGAAAGCAATACCTGTCTTTATCCTGTTTCATAAGGTGGATAAAGGTCCCGGCGCTTCTCTGTTTCCCTTTCCACTCCAGGCTGTCCTGTATCACATAGTTTTCTTTTACCCCGGGAAAGACCTCTGTCCCTGCAAAGTACCACTTTTTCACCATTCGTTGTTGAAACATCCGGTGAAGGGTCTTTTCCATGTTCTTGTTCTTTGCGCAAAAGACAAGACCCCTGGTATGGGTATCCAGCCTGTTAATGACAGAAACATTGATACCGGGTTGCTTTTTCCTGTAATAGTGGTTAAGTGCATGAGAAAGGCTGTTCACATCGCTGTAGGGTGTGGGAACTGTCGGGTACTTCCCCATTTTATAGACGATGGAAAAGCCCTGTTCTTCGTAAATGATGTGTCCGGGATCGAATTGATACACAGGCACCTGGTATGAAGGTTTATGTACCACAATAAGCTCACCGGCAAGCAGTTGGTTGGGATTTTTCAAACGCGTGTTCGTATTTTTATTCCATACCGCACCTGTTGAAATAAGGTACACAGCTTCTTCCCTGTCCAGGTGTAAATGACCGGTCAGCAGGGAAAGAAGGGGCTCGTTATTTTCCTGTTTTACCTGTATATAATACCTTTTCATTCATCAAGTTCATCCAGGGCAAGCCATTCCTTTGACTGGACAACAGGGAGCTGAAGCGCCCGTTCCCTGTCCAGCTCGAGTTTTCCCACATGCACTGCTTCAGGGGTAAGCACCCATTTGAATAATGAGTTAGCAAAGAGCCTGGTAAACTTCTTTACCCATTCTTTGAGCATACCCTGCTTATAATGCGGACACATTTCCTTAAACTCACTATCCGTCCACATGGATTTAAGGATCATATAAACACATACCGGACTCTTCTTTTCTTCCACAAACAAATACATACAGGCATCCAAAACAGGAAAGGGCATAAGGTCTTTTTCATCTTCCTGATTTTCTGCAAGCTCTGCCGATGCCTTGCTTTTCAGGACTGCACCAACACTCTTCCATTTGTATTTTTCATACAGGGAGTGAAGAAGGGCAATGATAACAGTTTTCGGGATATTGGCGATAAGGGAATATGCTCCCATCATGTCACCACCGATTGTCGTATACCCCACGGCTTTTTCCGACATATTCCCTGTCTGTATCCACATGCCGCCGGAAGAGTTTGACCAGTTAAGCATCAGCTCCCCGCGAATTCTCGCCTGGATATTCATCTTCGTGATTTCCGTGAGTTTTTCTCCCTGGTCAAGCATTGCCTGTACCCGGGCCATTTCGTTTTCATATGCTTCCTGGATCGGAATCTCTTTAAAGGAAACATCCAGTTCTTCACAGATACCGGCAGAAATGCTTTTTGTCTCTTCTGAATTATAACGGGCGGGCATGGAAAAACAGCAGATATATTCCCTTATCGCTTTCATTTTCTCATTCCCGGATAAATTCGAAAACTTCTTCTGTGCAAACAAATAGCAGATAATAAGGCTGAGCATCGAATCCTTGCCCCCGGAAAGCGCTATCCCGATCTTTTTAAAGGCTTTCGTCTTTTCAAAATAATCAAGTCCCGTTATCATGGCCTGAATCAAATCATTAAAATATTCCTGGACCGGATCTCGTTGCTCCTTTTTTACCGGGAGGAAAAAACTCTTGTTTGCCGGTATACGGAAACGGTACCCTTCCAGATTCGCCGCAGGTCCCTCTTTAGATTCAATCATCATTACAGGGTGATATGTTTCATGGTAAAGCTTGCAATCGGTCCGCCATGTCGTATTTTCATACCGGAGCCGTGATGTCCTGTTTAAATCCACGATTTCCGTACAGAAGCCTTCTTCCCACCGGGGTGCTTCCTTTATCATCAATCCATTCTGATTGATGTACCCGCCCCCGTCAAAGACCAGGGAATCATTCCCGCCATACTGATTTGTATAAACGACCACTGCCTGGTTGTCCGCGGCCCTGGTCGAGATGACTTCTTTCCGGGTATTCACAATACCAACACGAAACGGCGAAGCGGATGCATTGATAATCACCTCCGCACCGCTGTATGCACGCCGTCTGATAGGGCCGTCCGGGGACCAGATATCTTCGCACACCTCGACACCAATCACCCCGAAGGGGAAAGAAAAGATCATATCCCCGAACGGAATTCCCATCTTTCCCAGCTTCTCCATAAAACCGGGAATGCCGGGGGAAAAGGTCCTCCACTCATAGAACACCCCATACGTCGGGAGCTTTTCCTTGGGGACGATGCCAAGAATTCTCCCATTACAGAGAACCGCGTTTACATTATAAAGATGCCCATTATGCTCTACCGTGAGTCCGAGGGTATAGACGGTCCGGATACCTTTCGTATTTCCGCTTTCCCCGGCAATCCGTTCAAGGCATTCCCACTGTGAACTCACAAAGGATTTCCACTGGACAAGATCCTCTGCCGGGTACCCGGATATTGCCTGCTCCTGGAAACATGCGATAGTACACTGTTCCTGATTCATCTTTTTCATAAAAAAAATAATTTTTTCCGTATTGGACTTGAAAGCTCCAACAGTGGTGTTGATATTCGCTATCCCGATCTTTATTAACCGCATTCCTTCCCCCTTTTCTATTCTATTACTGCAATCGGGGATTCTTTTGCCCACAACTCATGAATAAACTTATAAAGTATACTGGTCACTGCTACTTTATATGAAGCGGGATTCACCGGCCTGGCATAATCCTCCCTGATTTTCTGCAGTTGTGAAAGGATATACTTTCTCTGTTCAGCAAGTGGGATCATATCTGCCGTTACCTTCCCATTCCATACAAGGTTATTGAGTTTCTTCACTTCTGCCGGGATAATATATACCCGCTTGGTCTCATCAAAGGGATGGACACAGAGGGTCTGTTCTCCTTTCATGGGTTTATCCTCACCAGCCATCACAAGAATATCTGCCAGGGCCAGGTTGTCTTTGTTTATTAGCCTGTACACATCTTTCCGTCCCGGGATAGTCACTTTTGTCACCTGCTGGGAAAGCTTGATCCTGGGGCTTCCTTCTATTTCAACAAGTTTATACACACACCCCAATGCCGGCTGTGCCTGGCATGTCACCAGGTGAGTACCGATCCCGAATATATCAATCTCATGCCCCTGCTGGTTCAGGGAAAGAAGCACTTCCTCGTTAATATCATTACTTGCAGCAATTTTCAGATAGGTAAGATCGGTTCCGGTTGTTTCCCCGACCTGCAGAAATATGGCTCTGCTTTCCCTGGAAAGATAAGCAAGGTCACCGGAGTCTAGACGGATACCCACGGGGGAATATCCCAGCCGGGTAAGGGCTATGGCAACACAGAGGAAGTTCGGGACACCGGATTTAAGGGTATCATAGGTATCCACCAGGGCAAGAAACATCCGGGGAAAAGAACGGGCATACGCGATAAAAGCGGTGAGTTCTCCTTCGTTGGTCCGGGTAAACCCCAACTCTTCCCTGACTTCTGTCACCATTTTTACAAAATCGTACTCTTTCCCATCGGTTCCCTTAAGGTGCTGTTTCCCCTCGAGATCCTTTAACCCGTGAAACGCCTGGACAAATGCATGGGCATGAGTCCCTTTTACCGGGAGATTGAAAAGTTGCCCGCTTAACACATTACTCGATCCGTCAAACCCGCCCATATAACTGTACCGTGAGGCAGAGACACCCCCGTCCGGCCCCTGGGCTCTCCTGAGTCCGAACTCGAGCAGGACCTTGTGAAACCCTGCTGCAATGCGGAACCGGGCTGCGTTGGTGGTAATAAGGCTGGGGTAATTGATAAGGGTAAGCAATGTTGTTTCAAGGAGCTGACACGCAGCAAGGGGTCCTTCCACCCTGATAAGGGGTTCCCGGGGAAAAACGACAGTTCCCTCGTCGAACGAATATACGGCAATTTCCGAGCAGTCGACCTCTTTGAGCCACCTGAAAAATCCCGGATCGCAATCCGGCATAAGTTCTTTTTTGATATACCCGATCTGTTCATCGGTAAATTCATAGGAGGAAAAGAACCGGAGTACTTCCCCAAGCCCCGCAAAAATGGTATATGCCCCATTAAATGGATTTTTCCTGAAAAAAAGATCGAATACGGCCCTTTTTTTATGAATATTATTCTTCCAGTATGCATATGCCATGGTAAGCTGATACAGATCTGTCAGCATGGGATTCACAAAATTATTTGTTGTTTTCATTCCGTACTCCTTTCCCTATAAGTATCCGGTATTCAGCACCTGGAATCCAGTATTAATACTGGTATAGTTCATTTTCCCCGCTATTGTTCCCACTCTACTGATAAACTCCGGCATTACCTATCTTTCGGAAAAAGAAAGTGTTGTCTTCCTTAAATTATTATAAAAACATAATACCGGGACTGTGTAAAGTAGTTCTGTTGCCTGGTTGAACCTACTTTTGAAAAAATATGCAGGAAATATAAACTATCCCTGCGGGAAAAGGATGTTTAAAAGAGATGCTCCAGGGTTTACAGATAAAAGAGATTGCCGCTAAATTATTTGTGTCTGTTCATACGGTAAGGAACCATATAAGGCATATTTATACCAAATGCGGGGTACAGAACAGGGTGGAATTGTTGAATTTATTCAAGGAGTAGGGAGTAAAGGGGATCGATTAAGAATTAAGAATATAAAAAAACAACGGATTAAACGGATATATGCGGATGGATACAAGAATTTTCAGGAGAAAAAGATGAACAGGTATTTTCCCTTTAAATTAATAATAGTTGCTATCAATCAACCTGATTATCGTAATCAAACATGTTGATTAATATATATTGTTTGTTTTTGCCGTATTATTCTATGAAAATATTATTTTAGAAAAATTTTTAAGAATTAAAAAAAATATTGTAATTTTCAGGAAGATATATATAATAAAAACAAGTATTTCTAACGTAAATGGTTTTCAAACCATGTTCACGTTGGGAAATATTGTATTTGGGGCTTACTTGCTTTATCGCAAGAAACGTACACAACAGGGTGAATCGACCATGCTTGCTGGATCGGTCATGGGTGTCAGACATACCCCTGTCGATCCGGGTTGTCTTTCTTATTGTGCCTGATTTTGTCCCGGTGGCTGAGAGAATGGCAGATAAGTAAAAACCTGCTGAAAAAAAATAGTGCAAGCGGTGTGGGGGGAATTTACCCCGGCAGTGTGTCAGGTCAAGCAAAACTAAAGACTGTTTAATAAATCACAAAATGCATTCAATAATTCTTACAATAATATTAAAGCAATCCGGTTTTTTTTTGACAGGGAATATATACGAATTTCACTAAAAGGGACTTTTTATCCGCTTTTTTGAGAAACCGGCAATATGAAGATATATGAGTGTTGTCTTAAGGCTTTTATG
>JAFGQK010000232.1 GCA_016935735.1 Spirochaetales bacterium
AATTCTCGTTTTTTCAAAAGGTAAAATTACGGGAGAATTCAGCCGGGAAGATGCAACAGAGGAAGCCCTTGTATCTGCATCAGCTGTTGGGCATGAAATTATTCATGACGCAGGCAATAACCCGCAATCCAAAATGATGTAATTTGCCGATGCCTGCGTAAAGAAGCGTAAAGGAGTTCACATTAATATGGGATTTACAAAGTATTTATCCGGATTAAATCTAAAGAAAAATATTTCATCAATAGGCGGATTATTGATAAAGCTGAGAACGTTTATTGCACTTATAGTATTATTGATATTTTTCAGCATTACGGCAGATAATTTCCTGGAAATAAATAATCTTATTATCATGACAAAGCATGTCTCAATTACCGCTTTCCTTGCTATTGGCATGACATTTGTTATTATTTCCGGCGGAATTGATCTTTCGGTTGGCGCAATTGTAGGCCTGACCGGAATGATTGCAGGCGGTTTAATTTTTGAAGGATTGGTTATACCACTTCCAATGTTCGGTGTGGAGGCAACGTTCTATTTTAACATATTAATAGTAATTCTTATAGGATTGCTTGTCGGCATTCTGGTGGGCTTTGTAAACGGTATTGTTATTACGCGATTCAAGGTTGCACCCTTTATTGCCACCCTTGGTACACTTCATGTAGCCCGGGGATTAGCCAACATTCGCTCCAATGGTGGGACTTTTCCAAGGTTGTACGGGGATCCGGCACTGGGAACAGACGGGTTTTTAGCATTAGGAACAGGTAATGTATTGGGCATACCAATACCAATATGGATAATGCTGATTATTTTTGCAATAGCCGTATACATTTCCAAAAAAACCCCTCTTGGAAGGCACATTTATGCTGTGGGAGGTAATGAGGAGGCCGCAAAATTATCTGGCATCAGGGTAAAAAGGGTCAGAATGTTTGTTTACATTTTTGCCGGATTTTGTTCCGCGATTGCGGGTTTAATATGGGCATCGCAACTGGGAGCAGCCACCCCCAAGGTTGGTGAAGGATTTGAGCTGGATGCCATAGCAGCGGCTGTTTTAGGGGGTACGTCACTTTCAGGCGGAATCGGAACAATAGGCGGTACCCTGGTTGGTGCGTTTGTTATCGGTGTGCTTGGAGATGGTATGGTTATGATTGGCGTATCACCTTTTTTGCAGCAGGTTATTAAAGGAACAGTCATCGTTCTGGCAGTAATAATTGATACGTTCCAGAGAAACATGCAGCAAAAGTCTACTTTACGTTAAAACTAATTCTTCAGGAGATGGAAATGAATAAATATAAGGATAAAAAAATTTGTTTTGGAATAATAGTCGGCACACGGGGATTTTTTAACCCGGATCTTGCAAAGCAGGGAAGAAAGGAATTACTTTCACTCCTGGACGAACTGGATTACGATTATTTCATCCCGGCAGAAAATGAGACACCCAATGGTGCCATTGAAACATTGAAAGATGCCAGACTATGCGCGGACCTGTTTAACAAAAATAATCAGAAAATAGACGGAATTATTGTTGTCCTTCCAAACTTCGGCGATGAACTGGGAGTTGTCAACGCCATTACGCTTTCCGGGCTTCATGTCCCGGTTCTTGTTCAGGCGTGTAATGATGATATACATAAAGTGGATATATATAATAGAAGAGATGCGTTTTGCGGGAAAATATCGGTGTGTAATAATCTCTATCAATATAATATCCCTTTTACCGACACATCATTACATACCTGCGATATAAAAAGTGATACATTCAAAAAGGATCTGGATTATTTTGGCCGGGTGTGCCGTATTGTAAAGGGTATTAGCGGAATGCGTATTGGTGCAATCGGGACAAGGCCGGCAGCCTTCCAGACGGTGAGATTCAGTGAAAAGATCCTCCAGGCAAACGGTATTACCGTTGTCCCGGTAGATCTTTCCGAAATTATCGGCCGGGCGGAAAAACTGGATCGCCGGTCGAAGGATGTTTTAAACAAACTTGAAATAATAAGAAATTACGGGAATATTCCTGGCGACATACATGAAGAAAATGTCCTCAAACAGGCCAAACTTTCTGTAGTCATCGACACCTGGATGGCGGAAAATGAGCTTGATGCAAGCGCAATACAATGCTGGGAATCTGTCCAGCATAATTACGGCTGTGCAACCTGTTTGTCCATGAGTTTAATGGGGGAAGACCGTATGCCGAGTGCATGCGAGGTAGATATCACCGGTGCGGTGAGTATGTACGTTCTCCTTCTTGCCTCAGGGAATCCTCCCGGATTTCTCGACTGGAATAATAATTATAAAGACGAGATGAACAAATGCGTTAATACGCACTGCAGTAATTATCCCAGAAGTTTTATGGGGAATACTATAGAAATATCCAATCTTGATATACTTGGAGAAACAATCGGAAGGGAAAAATGCTTCGGGGCAATTAAAGGTCATGTCGCCCCGGGTCCGATGACGTTCTTCCGGATCTCTACCGACGATGTAAAGGGAACAATTAAAGGGTATTTAGGCCAGGGTGAATTTACCGATGATCCTTTTGATATGGATGGCGGGATAGCTGTCTGCAAGGTTAATGATTTAAGAGAAATACTTGCATATATCTGTCAGAATGGTTTTGAACACCATATCGCGATGGCACGTTCATATTGTGCGGGAATCATAAAAGAGGCTGTAACAACATATTTACATTGGGATCTCAAGGATTTCACTGTCACATAATTTTATATAATGTATATAGAAATTATTAGAAAGGGGATTACACTATGAAAGACAATTCATTACAAAGATTAGCCGTTTTATTAATGTATGCATTTATCATAGTAGTGGTCATCACTTCTTGTGTGAGTACGAGTCCGCAAGGGGAGATAATTTCGCAGGAACCTCAGCTTAAACCGCGTATCATTGTCCTCACTGACATTTCCACCTGGGAAACCGATGACCATGAATCATTGATCCGGCTTCTTGTCCACGCTGATATGTTTGAAATAGAGGGCATTGTTTTCTCTACAGGGTATAGCATCGATAACGCCGGCAGTCTTAAAAGATTTATGAATATTATTTATGGTGCAATTGATGCATATGAAAAGGATTTACCGAACCTGCGTAAACGCTCCAAACAGAGAGGACATTCACAAGATAATCGACAGCAGGAAATCGGGTACTGGCCGGGTGCGGATTATTTAAGAAAACGTACGATGATGGGAAGCGCGTACAGGGGAATGAAATATATTGGTGCTGATAATAATTCCGATGGCAGTAACCTGATCATTGAGCAGGCCGATGAAAATGATGATCGTCCGGTCTGGGTAACTGTCTGGGGAGGAGGGAACACCCTTGCCCAGGCAATCCGGCAGGTGCAGCACACCCGGAGTGATGCCGAACTGAAGGCCTTCCTGCATAAAATCCGTGCGTATACAATAACAGATCAGGACCGTCACTATGACGGATCTGAAGGATATGACGTGAGTTCTCATCAATGGATACGCCGGGAATTTGCAGATGATCTTTTATTTATATGGGATGAATGTGCATGGAAATTTCATAATTCTACCGGACGCAGCAATTGGTCGCACTATGAAACCCATATCCAGAATCATGGTAACCTGGGGAGTCAATATCCGAAATACAAATACGGTGTTGAAGGCGATACACCTTCTTTTCTTCATGTCATGCCCATCGGGCTCAATAATCCTGATGTTCCCACCCAGTGCGGTTGGGGTGGATATTCTGAATGGCAACAAGGCGAGGATCATGAAACCTATGCATATACGAATCAATCAGGTACTTCGGCATATAGAACATGCCTGGAGTATGAAAAATATTTTTACCCGGCAACTTTTAATAATGTTGCAGCCCGGATGGATTGGGCAAAAGACGGCAGGGGAAACCGGAACCCCGTAATTGTTATCGATAATAACGCAAGTCTTGCTATACTGATAAAAACTCCCCAGCCGGGTGAGGAAGTTACCCTCGATGCATCAGGCACCTATGACCCGGATAATGATGAGGTGACCTTTAATTGGTGGATACAGCCGGAAGCGGGGACCTATTCTAAAAATGTTATTATTTATGACAGCGACTCGAGTGTGGCATTGGTGAATGTACCCCCCGATGCAGAGGGAAAAATCTTTCATGTGATTTGCGAGGTTACGGATAACGGCACGCATAACCTTTCCAGTTATCGAAGGATTATCTTTGAACCAGGTTTTGACTAAGACAGTATAAAAGGCAAGAGCGTATGATCCTCCTCAAACAATCTCCCCGGGGGAAACCCCGGGGAGATTGGCTATGTGAAAGTATGTGCCTGGCTGTGGGGGACGGATTTCCCAATTAACCCTGAAATTTAATCTTCACCGGGAAT
>JAFGQK010000233.1 GCA_016935735.1 Spirochaetales bacterium
ACTATTAATTTTTTGGAAACAATGCTACATAATAACAATGGAACCAAATGAGGGGCAAAATCCAGCCGAAATCAACGATTCTGATCTGCATGCACTTTACAATTCCGGTTCTGAAGTCACCATAAGCTTTATCAAGATGCTTCTTGACCGAATTAAATCACTTGAAGTAGCTGTAAAAGAACTCAAAGCAACTGGTTTTAAAGATATTGATATTTTTTATAAATATTACAATTTTGGGGTTATTTATGGAAGAAAATATTAAAACACCCGGATTACCATCTGAAATCACCGTTGATTGGTTAAGAAAGGCACTTGAATGGAAAAATCCGGATTGTGAGCCAATATCAGCTGTGGTTGAGTCTGTTTATGACAGACCGGGTCTGCTTGGAAAGATAATCCGGGTAAAACTTACTTATGCTGATAAATCATGCGGACCGCTTTCGTTTATTGTGAAGTTTCAGATCTGTTCCGACAAGGAGAGAGAGGCCCAAATTTACCGGCTTTTATCAGAAGCAAAGATATCTTCTGTACCAAAATTATTCGGGATATTCGAGAATGGAACACTTGTTTTAGAAGACCTTTCACCGGCACAACCCGGATCCCAGGTTAAAGGATGTACATTAGAACAGGTTTGTAATGTTCTTCCGGTTATTGCTGAAATTCACGGCCACTTTTGGCAGGATACCCGTGTTCCTTTGCATCAACCGGAGAAGTTTGCTAAAATAATTAAATATAATGTGGAACAGTGCTGGAAATCCTTTAGAAGCAGGTATAAAGAAATACCCGGTGATGTTATAACTGACTTTGAATGGGTGTGGCAAAATACAGAAACTGTATCACATCAGTATAAATCTGAACCTTCTACTTTAAATCATGGAGATTTGCACGCGGAAAATCTTCTTTTTATAGAAAATGAAAAAAACAGGCCAATACTGATTGATTGGCAGATAGCTGATCGAAAAGTGGCCGTGTTTGATATATCTTTTTTTCTGGTTAAAAGTCTGGATAGAGAACAACGAAGAGCCAATGAAAGACAATTGTTAAAAGAATATTTCGAGTTGCTTCCAAAACAAGTCCGAACAGATTACGGATTTGACCTTTTCTGGTTGCATTATCGCGCATGTGTGACAAGATCAATGCTGAGTGCGATCATGGTTATCGGTCCGGGATTTGCCAACCGGCCAGATCAATATAAACTTTCAGATGTCCTCGCTCGCTGTGTTATTGCCGCTGTGAAAGACCTTAAGCCTGTGGAAGTAATTCGTGAGTTAGGTGAAAACGGTTGGATAACATTACCAATATTGTAAAGAGAGAGAAACCTGGAAACAAAAGAGTGTCAATGATGTGAAGTTGGGCTTTTGGAACGGGCGGCAGCCAGGAAAAAGAGGACAGCGTTGGCCAAAGCACAACCCAAAACAAGAAATGCTGGAAATACTCTATAGACCTGTAATGACATCACATCAGGAAGGTTCCGGCCAAAGCAAGTGCTACAGACCGAAAATCTTGAGATTTTCGCCTATAGTAACACAAAGAGACAGACCGTTTCAGGAGTAAAATCCGAATGAGTGAGAAAAAATACATGGATTATCATATTTTCTTTTAGTATATTTAGTATAGATAAAGGTGTAAAAGAGCGTAAAATAAAGGAAAAAGGGAAGTGGGGTATCTGTAGAATAAAAGTAAATTCCTGATAAAAAATCACATATATATATATTTCGATTCGTGAAGGAATTCTATCCATTGCTTGAAAGCTTTGTTTTACAGGCAGGAAGAAGTTGTTGCAAAGAATGGATTTTTGAATATGATAGTGGTATGGATTTATTGAAAGTTCCCTGTTTAAAGGAAAAACGGATATGGAGTTAAAGGATACTGGTGTATGAATGAAGGCTTTATAAAGATGCAAAGACACATGACAAAGAAAAAAGAATACAGGATCGGCCTGTTTTTAGGCAGTTTTTTTGATAAATATGAAATAACTGTTTTTAATGGTGTTCTTGCCGGGTGCAAGGAAGAAAAAGTGCAATTAATTTCTTTTGTAGGCGGTTCCCTCGATGATCCCCATGGCTTTTCTTCCCAGAGAAATACCGTATATAACCTGGTAAATCCCCACAAAATAGATGGTATAATTAGTGTATCCGGCGCACTGGGGAATTATATAGGAACAGAAAGGCTTACCCAGTTTTATAATAAATTTTCACCAATACCTATTGTAAGTATTGGAGTAAGGATAGAGGGCTGTACAAGTATACTGGTGGATAATGCAATCGGGATGCGGGAATGCCTTCACCACCTGATTAAGGATCATGGTCACAGAAGACTGGCATTCATAAAAGGTCCGGAATATAATCCGGAAGCAAAGGAACGCTTTATGATATATAAGCAGGTCCTTGATTCATGTAATATCGCATTTGATCCTGATATTGTTGCACCCGGGGATTTCTCTGCTGAATCCGGCAAAGAAGCGATTCATTATCTCCTTAAAGGAAAAAAAGCAGTATTTGATGTTTTAATTGCAGCCAATGATTATATGGCTATTGCAGCCATTAAGGAATTACGAAATTATGGAATAAATGTTCCGCACGATATGAGTGTTGTAGGATTTGATGATATAGAAGAAAGCCGGTTTAATAACCCGCCCCTTACCACGGTACAGCAGCCCCTTTTCAAGATGGGATATAAAGCAGTAAATCAACTTGTTTCTTTAATAAACGGAGAAAAAATCCTTTCAAAAGTGGATCTCCCCTCCAGACTTGTCATCCGCCGCTCCTGTCATTGTGCAGGAATAGGACGCAAGTATATGCTTATTGACAAGAAAATCGCCGGTTTTATTTTAGAATTTAAAAAGGAGAGTAAAGAAGAACGGGAGTTTATTTCATATCTTGTACAGGAAATGGAGCAGAGTTTCAGCGGTTTTAAAAATGCAATCAAGACCTTTGAATGGGCAAAAAGCCTTTTTTTTGCACTATTCAATGAGGTAAAACAAAAGTCGGATAAAATCTTTCTCTACACCCTGGAAGAAATAATACTGGAGGCATCCGAGATCGGGATCGATACCCTTTCCTGGTATACTGTTATGATATCTTTTTTTCAAAAGATATTCAATTTTTCGGTTGTCTGGGAAAACAGGTCGTATACAAACTATTTGTGGAAAGCCACTCTTGTCCTTATTGGTGAAATTGGGGGGAGTACGCACGCATACAGGAGGCTTCGCAACAATGAGGAAAATGCCGACTTGCTATTGGTTAATCAAGCCCTTGCGACAACATTCTCTGTTACAGGATTACAGCATGTACTCGCCCGGTATCTTCCCACTTTAGGGATAAATCATTGCTATATTGCACTCTATGATAGTCTTGCAAATGAAAGGCGGTTTTGCCGTCTTATTTTCGCTTACAAAGATAATATAATCATGGAAATAACACCGGAAACTTCCCATTATTTATCCATCAAACTTATCCCTGAATCAATTGAATTGCCCATATGCAGGAATGGTTTCCTGGTACTTCCGCTCTTTTTTAAAAATTCCCAGCTTGGATTTATGGTCATCGAAAACGGACCTTTGAATAACACGATTTACCAGAGTCTGGCAATTCAGATTTCCGGTGCCCTGGAAGGATCCTTTTTGCTTGACAAGGTTGAAAAGCAGGCAGGAAAACTCCAGGAAGAAGTGATAAACAGAACAAGCGATCTCCAGGATATACACCTTAAACTAAAGCATGAAAGGGAGGAACTGGAAAAAGTACAGAACGAATTAACCATGGAGAAAGAAAGGGCACTGGTTACCCTGGAATCCATCGGTGATGGTGTTATTACAACAGATAATAATGGCATTATTACCTATCTGAATCCCGTTGCAGAAAAGTTAACCGGCTGGAAAAATTCAGAGGCAATCGGACTTACCCTGGGAAAAGTCTTAAAAGTGACATATAATTTTAACGATGGTCTTTTAAATGATCCGACGGAAATTGCCCTTGGCCAGGATGCAAGTCTTAAATTATCCGGTTCGATCATTTTAAAAAGCAGAAACGGCCGGGTTTTTTCCATAAAAGAATCAATCTCACCAATAAGAAACTTTGAAAAACAGACCATCGGCGTGGTAATCGTCATACACAATGTAAGCGAAATTCAATTGATGTCCCAGAAAATTATGTATCAAAGCACTCATGATGCCCTGACCAGCCTGTTGAACCGTGCACGTTTTGAAGAACTCCTTTCAGAATTAATTCTTAATATACGAAATGAAACAATAGACAATGTTTTCTGCTTTATCGATATTGATAAATTCAAGATTATCAATGAAACATTCGGAACAGTTGCCGGGGATGAGCTGTTAAGACATATCAGCGCTATCCTGAAAAAGGGAATCCGGAGTACTGACACCCTTGCCAGGCTTGGGGCAGACCAGTTCGGGGTGCTTTTTTCCTGTTGTCCCATGAACAGGGCAAGAGAAATTGCTGAAGAGCTCTGTAAACTGGTTTATGCATCAAAGTTCCGGTGGAAAGATAATGATTTTAAGGTCTGTATAAGTATTGGCTTAATCCCTCTAAAACCGAAAACAAAAAACATAGCAAAGGTTTTCAGTTCGGCAAATATGGCCTGCTCCATAGCAAAGAAAAAGGGCGGGAACAAGGTCCATGTCTATACAACAGAAGACAAAGAGCTTATCCAGTATCAAAGCGACATTAACTTTATAAGTCATATATCAAAAGCCCTTGATGAGGACAGGTTCTGCCTGTATTCCCAGGTTATCCAGCCTATTGGTACCACCATCACCTTTGGGGAGCATTATGAAATTCTTATCCGGATGATTGACGAAAATGACCAGATACTCGCGCCGGAAATGTTTATCTCTGCTGCAGAAAGATATAATATCATGCCAACGATTGACAGATGGGCAATCTGCAAGCTGTTCTCTTCCTACAAGATCGATTATAATGAAACAGTTTATCAAACACGGGGTAAATTCAGTATCAATCTTTCCGGGGCTACCCTTAATGACGAAGATTTCCTTGATTTTGTATTTGAGCAATTTGAAAAGTATGATATCCCGCCATTTATGATCTGTTTTGAAATCACTGAAACAGCAGCGATTTCAAATTTCTCCAGGGTTGTTAAATTCATAAAGGAATTAAAGAAAATCGGTTGTTGTTTTTCACTGGATGATTTTGGAACAGGATGGGCATCTTTTAATTACTTAAAACACCTTCCGGTGGATTTTTTAAAGATCGACGGCTCTTTTGTAAAGGGCATGGATAAAAATCCCCTTGATTATGTACTCGTAGAAACTATAAACCATATCGGACATGTCATGGGACTGGAGACTATTGCAGAATATGTAGAAACAGAGAATATTTTAGTAAAATTAAAAACCATAGGTGTCAACTATGCACAGGGTTATATAATTTCAAGACCCAAACCTCTTTACTTCTAGTTCTATTTGAAAAGAATAGAGAATTAATACTATAATGAAAAAGATGGTATTTAAGTCTGTTGCCTGAATGCCGGGAAGAGGAATAAATGCACCTGAAAGGTACTTATAATGGTGAAGGGCCTCCAATAATAGGGTTGCTTTTAGATAATCTCCTTGAAGACTACGAAGAGAATATCTGGGCTTCTATTATAAAAGCTTCTGAAGAACGGGATGTGAATCTTATCTGCTTTTTAGGCGGATCATTGCGATCCCCTGAAATGTTTCATTCAGAGCGAAATATCCTCTATAACCTTGTTTCCTGTAAAAATGTAGACGGATTTATTGCGATTTCAGGTTCAATCGGTACTTATATTCAGATCAATGAACTTACTGATTTTTTTCATAACCTGCCCCATATTCCTCTCGTAAGTATCGGTGTCCCTATTGAAAATGTCCCGAGTATTCTTATTGATAATACAACCGGCATGCAGAACCTGGTTACTCATCTTATACAGGTGCATAAGAAAAAAAGGATAGCCTTTATCAAGGGACCGGAAGGTAATTCCGATGCAGATATCCGGTTTAAAACATACAAAAATGTACTTGCAGATCATAATATTCCTTTTAATCCTGAAATCGTATTCAATGGTGATTTTGACAGACAATCAGGGGAGCTGGCAGTTACTGCGTTTTGTAAAGAAAGAAAAACCAAATTCGATGCCCTTATTGCTGCAAACGATTATATGGCAATAAGTGCTATACGGAAACTCCGGCAATTCGGATTACAGGTTCCCGGGGATATAGCGGTTGCGGGATTTGATGATGTAGAGGAAGCCTGTGGAATTGTCCCTGCCCTTACCACCATACGGCAGCCTTATGATGAAATGGGATATCAGGCAGTGGATATCATCCTGAAGAAGCTTTTAAACAGGGAAGTCCTGCCCAGGAGAATTATTTTCCCGACACAACTTGTTATACGGCCTTCGTGCGGTTGTTTAGTTTACAAAAGTGTTCCCTATATCAACTCAAAAAGTATACATAACAGCTCCTTCCACAGCAAAACCGATCTTCATAACCAGAAGGATACAATTCTTTCTGAAATCCGGGACATTATAAAGAACAGCCTTGAATATGAAGAAATGAAGGAATGGTCTTTTCAATGGATAGAAGAATTATATGAAGGAATTGCCAGGGACCTGGAGGCAGGATCTGATGAACAGTTTCTTCAGGTGGTGGAAAAGATACTTGCAGGGGGAGTTGCAGAGGATAATCGCACCAGGATGTGTTTCCATATTCTTTCAGCGATGTTCTCTCTTATCAATCAATATACGGAGAATGAAAAAAAATATGAAAGAATTAATCTTCTCTGGAAAAATGTTCTTATTTATAAAGGAATAATGACCCTGAATCATCAGGTATATAAAAAAGTAAAATATGGGGAATTAAATAAAGTATTACATAAAATGAATCAGGCTCTTATGACAGCTTTTAACGAGACCCAGCTTAAAAGAATACTAACCCTGAAACTCTCTGCCCTGGGAATAAAGAACTGCTATCTTGCACTTTACACAGGAGAAACCTCCCCGGCCACTCATGTACGCCTTGCTTTTTCTTTGCAGCAACAGGATTTGCAGCAACAGGATAATCCCCGTACCCCTTATCAGGCTGTCCAGCTTATACCGGAAGGGATACGAAATAAAAAAGAACGGTTTGCCTGTGTTATTATCCCTCTTCATTACAGGGATATACAGCTTGGATTCATTATTTTTGAACCCGGCCCTGTGATTGGTATTCTCTATGAAACAATTGCAAGCCAGATTTCCGGTGCACTTAAGGGTGCAGAGCTCTTTAAGAAAGTAAAAAATCATGCGAACAAACTCGAGACCGAGGTAGTGGCAAAAACCCAGAACCTGCAGGTTGTGAATAAAAAATTAAAAAAAGAGATGGAAGAACGCCGTAAAACCGAGGCAGCTTTACAGAAAGAGCAGAAACACGCCCTTGTCATCCTGAAAACCATTACCGATGGGGTCATTTCCACAGATACCAGGGGCATTATCACCTATCTGAATCCGGTAGCAGAAACTCTTACAGGCTGGAAAAATGAAGAAGCAGAAGGGAAACTCCTTAAAGATGTGCTGAAAATAAAATACAATCTGGAAGATAAGATCGGTTCTGAAAATGTCGATATTGTATTAAAAAAAGACAGGGGCTTAAGACTTGCCGGCTCTGTCCTGCTTACAAGCCGGGATGGGAGAGAATATCTTATCAAGGAATCCATTACCCCAATCCGGGAAGGAAATACAACACTCGGTGTTGTTATTGTTATTCATAATGTAAGCGAGAAACAGAAGTTATCCAGATATATTGAATATCAAACCCATTATGATATTCTTACAGGATTATATAACAGAAAGACATTTAACAGACTCCTTAATGAACGCCTTGGGATTACCCGGCAGGAAAAAAAAGAGTATATACTCGGCTTTATAGAAATTGAAAGTTATTATCATATTGTAAACTCCCTTGGGGATATTGCCGGGGATGAATTGTTAAGACATGTTACCAGGCTATTAAAAAACAATATCCGGGGTTCTGATATCCTTGCCCGTGTTATAGAAAATACATTCGCACTCATTCTTGATTCCTGTCCACTCGAAAAGGCACTTGAAATAATAGAAGCAATACGGGTGAAGATCGATGAATCACCTTTCATGTTAAAAGAGACACCTTACCGGATTTCAGTAAACATCGGTATAACGGCAATAGATGCAACAAGTAAAAAAGCACCTGATGTGATTAATAAGGCAAATCTCGCCTGTCACCATGCAAAAAAAGAAGGGGGGAACCGGATACATGTCTATACATACAAGGACGCTCATCAACTCCGGTATAATGGAAAAACAATTCTTTTAAAGCAGATATCCCAGGCCATTGCAGACGATCATTTTTTACTTTACCGTCAACCGATTGTTCCACTGGGAAAATCCTATTTCGGATCGGTGCATTATGAAATATTATGCAGGATGAAAGGGGAAGATAATAAAATTATTAATGCAGCGTCATTTATTCCTGCAGCAGAACAGTATAATCTTATACCCCGGATAGACAGGTGGGTAATAAGGAAGCTGTTTTCTTTATACAAACCCGATTATAATGAAACCGCACAGAATGCCATTGCCAGGTACAGTATTAACCTTTCCGGAATTACCCTGAATGATGATTCCTTTTTACATTTTGTTTTTGACCAGTTCAACGTTTTTAATGTCCCCCCCATTACCATCTGCTTTGAAATAACAGAAACAGCAGCCATTACCAATTTTTCCCATGTGCTGAATTTTATACGTGAATTGAAAAAAATCGGGTGTTATTTTGCCCTGGATGATTTCGGGAGCGGATGGACATCTTTTGCCTATTTAAAACTTCTCCCGGTCGATTTTCTGAAGATCGATGGCTCTTTTGTAAAGGGAATTGTACAGGATCCCCTGAATTTCATTCTGGTGGAAACAATAAACCATCTCGGCCATATGATGGGACTCCAGACAATTGCAGAGTATGTTGAAAACGAAGAAACGTTGAATGCCTTAAAAAAGATCGGTGTAAATTATGTACAGGGCTTCGGTATTGCACAGCCTGAACCTTTTTAAAATAAGCATTCCGGATTTTAAAAGGAGGAGATGAGTAATACTGTAAATCATTCTATAAAAAAGGATTATATAATCGGGTTTCTCTGTGGGACTTTTTATGAGTCGTACCAGGCAGCAATATTCAAGGCTGTCATTGCTGCATGCGAAGAAAGAGGAGTAACTACTGTCGTTTTCCCGGGGGGTTCTCTTAGATCCAGACATTATGACTGGATAAGAAGAAACAGTATTTATAAACTTGTCACTCCCCGGAATATCAGCGGTATTATCGCTCTTTCCGGGACATTAGGCAATAATATCAGTTTTGACGAACTTCTCCGGTTTTATTCGCAGTTTTCCGGTATTCCCCTTATCAGTATCGGGGTGGAGATAAAAGGAACACCGAGTCTACTCGTGGATAATGAAAAAGGAATGAAAGATCTCATGACTCATCTTATTAATGTTCATGAAAAAAAAAGAATTGCATTCATACGTGGTATAGAAGGGAATTTTGATGCAGAACTCCGTTTTTCTGTTTATAGAAGAACATTAAAGAAATATAAAATTCCTTATGATCCTGATCTCGTAGCCCCGGGTGATTTTTTCCCAATTACAGGCTCCCATGCAGTGTCGCTGCTACTGGACGAAAGAAAGGTGCAGTTTGATGCACTGGTGAGTTCGAATGACCGGATGGCTTTTCATGCGATTGAAAGTCTTAAAAAACGGGGTTTCAGGGTGCCTGAAGATATAACGGTAACAGGATTTGATGATATTCCAATGAGTAAATGTTTCATCCCTCCCCTTACAACAGTCAGTCAGCCTTTTATGTTACTGGGAAAGGAAGCTGTGCAGATGCTTATTTCCAGTTTTAATGGCCGTAATCCCCCGGCAAAAAAGATACTTCACACACAACTTATTGTAAGAGGTTCCTGTGGCTGCCTGGAAAAAAACTGGAAATTGAATAACCACAATAGGGATTCAACTTATATTGAACACCGTAAAGCAGTAAAAAAGAGCAGGGCAGAACATGTCTATTCCCGGGAACAATTATTTATGAATGATATTCTTTTGCCTGCCGGAATTGATAAAGAAGAAATGATTGAGTGGCTGCATCACCTTATTGAAGCCGTTGAGCATGGAATGAAAAAAAGGGATTTTTCCGGCTTTGCATGGTTGCTTCATACTTATTTTAATGAGTTCAGAAAAAGGGAACAGGATTTACGCTGCTGGCCTCATATTGTCAACTGTCTCTGTGATTATGTGAAGGAATCCATTCAATCAAACCAGGACCGTTTGATTGTGGAAACCTTGAGAAAAAATACTTTTGAACTGCTCGGTGAAACGATAATAAGAAGCAAAGAGTATGAGAATAAAAGGTTCGAAGAGCAGTCTGTGGACTTTTACCGGATAACCCAGGAAATTTTTTCAGATCTCCGGCTGGATGTGATAAAAAGAGTGATTACGGAAAAAATCCCCAATGCCGGTCTTAAAAGCTTTTATATATCTCTTTATAAAAGAAATGAAGATAATGTGATAGATAGTAACTATGCACATCTGGTTGTTGCATTTCAGAATGATAAACAGGTCGATAGTGAAGAAAGCACCGGTTATTACCCCTCTGCGGATATCATTCCGGGCACGTTAAAGAATATTACAGGAAGGCATACATTCGTCATTATGTCGATTGATTTTAAAAAAGATTTACTGGGATTCGGGGTATTTGAACATGGGCCGGATAATCAAATTCTGTATGAAAACCTTATCGAACAATTATCAAGTGCTTTAAAAGAGATAAGTCTTTTAGAACAGAAAGAATACCATGCCCAGAAACTTGAACATGAGGTACAGGAAAGTGTATCCGCTCTGAAAGCAACAACGCACCAGCTTAAGAAAGAAAGGGACGAGCGGAAAAAGACGGAAGAAGCATTGTGTATTGCACAGGAACAGGCTCTTGTCACCTTAAAGTCTATAGGTGATGGGGTAATCACGACAAATACAAAAGGAATCATTACCTACCTGAATCCTGTTGCAGAAGAATTAACAGGCTGGCAGAACAGTGAAGCAATAGGAAAACCCTTAAGCCAGGTGTTCAATGTGGTGTACCGGTTCAGCGATAAACGTGTGGAACATCCGGTGGACATCGTCCTTGGCCAGGATAAGGGATTTAAAATATCAGGTTCCATTATCCTGAACAGCAGGAATTCGAGGGAATATGAGATCGAAGAAATGATCTCTCCCATAAGGAATTTTGAAAATAAGGTAATCGGTGCTGTGCTGGTAATCCGGAATGTGAGTGAGAAACAGAAGATGTCCCGTGAACTATCCTACCAGCGTACCCATGATATGCTTACCGGTCTTCTGAACCGTATGCGGTTCAAGGAGTTGCTTAAAGATGTATACGAAGAACTATTACAGGAGAGGAATGAACACTGTCTCTGTTTTCTTGACATCGACGGTTTCAGGATCATCAATGACGCATGCGGACATGCTGCCGGCGACGAATGTATAAAAAACATTGGTTCCATATTAAGAAGCAGCGTACGCCAGGCAGACATACTCGCCCGCCTGGGAGGAGACCAGTTCGGACTTCTTCTTGTTTCCTGTCCAATAAACCAGGCCAGACAGATAGGAGAACACATTTTACATAAAGTAAATGCTTTTATCTTTACCTGGAAAGGAGTTAATTACAGGATAAGAATAAGTATCGGTATTGTGTTTATCGACTCGTATTCAGATAATATTTCACGGGCACTTACGGCAGCGAATTTTTCCTGCCAGCTTGCAAAAAAAAAGGGGGGAAATCAGCTCCATATTTATCATGCAGATGAAGAGGCATCCATTAAGTACCAGAGTGAGATGCATTTTATTCCCTATATTACAAAAGCGATTAAGGAAGACCGCTTTTGCCTGTACAAGCAGGTGATACGTCCAATTGGATACGGGGTACCGGTTCATGATCATTATGAGATACTTATTCGTATGAAAGATGATGCAGGGAATATCATTACCCCTTCGGTATTTCTTCATGTTGCAGAACGGTATAATCTTATGCCGGAAATCGACAGGTGGGTTATAGAAAAATTGTTTTCATCCTACAAGGTCGATTATTATGAAACACCGGATAAGGCTTATGCAAAATACAGTATCAACATTTCAGGGGTAACATTGAATGATGAAAAATTCCTGAACTTTGTGATTGATAAACTGAATGAATACAGGATTCCTCCTTATATGATCTGTTTTGAGATTACAGAAACTGCTGCAATCTCTAATTTTACACAGGTCATTCTATTTATTAAAGAATTAAAAAGGATAGGATGTTTTTTTTCTCTTGATGATTTTGGGAGCGGGTGGGCATCCTTTAATTATTTAAAAATACTTCCTGTTGATTTTCTGAAAATAGAAGGTTCTTTTGTAAAAGAGATTGCCAGGAATCCGCTGGATTATGTACTTGTCCAGACAATGAATCATATCGGGCATCTTATTGGACTTAAAACCATAGCCGAGTATGTAGAAAATAATGAAATACTGGACAAGTTAATAAAAATCGGTGTGGATTATGCACAGGGATTCGGCATTGCAAAACCGGATCCGATGGTTTTCCCAGGGCAATAACGGAACAGTCTGTTATACCTTTATAACTGAATTACTATATGAATACCTTACTCATAAATAAAAGCAGCAAATCTGTATTGCAAACCAACCTACCCTGCAAACAAATAATCCGTATAGAATCCGTCCGCATTCATGCAGGAATCTGTTGTTTGAATGCCTCTTTTAATCCGTAAAATTAATAATAGTTAAAAACCAGTTCACGAGATTGCACTCATAACTTGACAAAACATGAAAAAACATTACTATATAACTAAAACGGTTTAGTGAATTATTTAGTAAACTGATTCAATAGCAAATAAGGATTAAAGGATATATGAAGCAGAAAAACATAAGAAAGCTTACTATCAAAGATGTTGCAGAAATTGCAAAGGTATCAAAAGGAACTGTTTCCCGTGTATTAAACAAGAAGCCCGGCGTTGGGGATAAGACGAGGAAAACGATTGAAACGATTATAAAAAAGTTGAATTATTCCCCTAATTTAATTGCTCAAAACCTCGCATCGAAAAAAACCGGGAATATCGGTGTTATTATCCCGCATCAGGCAGAGTATTATCTGTCAAATCCATACTGGCCGGTTCTTCTTTCGGTCATTACAAAAGCAGCTGCCACAGTAGGATATACCATTCTCCTTTCCACTGCCCTTAAAGAAGGGGACATCGATTCTGCATATGAGTTCATTATAAAAGGGAAAAGGGTGGATGGGATAATTGCCGGCTCAGAACTCCTTGGGGAAAAGCAGCTTTCCATACTTTATCATTATAATGTCCCTTTCGTACTTATCGGGAAAAGCCCTTTTGTCAATGAATATTATGTTGATATTGAAAACAGAAGGGCTATGGAGGTCCTGACGACACATCTTGCCGTCCAGGGATTCCGGAGAATTCTTTTTATATGCGGCCCGGAAACGTTTCCCAGTGTAAAGGAACGGGTTAGCGGATTTTATGATGCCCTTGAAAAAGCATCCGGTTCAACAGGAATCGTCTGTCATACAAGTTATGATAAACCAGAGGTAAAGGAAATAATTCAGAATCAGAAAGAAAATGGGTTTCTCCCGGATGCATTAGTTGTAGGAGCAAGTGATCTTGTCCTCTGTACATTAATGATATTGCGTGAATTAAATATGAATATTCCCGGGGACATCGGCTTTGCAAGCTTTGATACATTACACATGTACGAATATTTCAAACCCCGAATCACGGCAATCAAACAACCGATTAAGGAACTGACAAAATCCGCATTTGAAATGCTTTTTGCCCTTATAGCAGGAAAGCACCTTATAAAAAAGAGTAAGATATTACCCTGCACCCTCGAAATCGGTGAATCATGCAGGGAAAAAGAGATCCGTACCATCGAGATCGAGACAAAGACATAAATGGCATTTTATCGTTAAACAATCCCTTCCGGCAAAAGAATTCCGGAAATTTGCTTTTTTCATAAAAGAAAAGTATATTAATTATGGAGAAAAATGAATTTAAATGAAGTGAGGAAAGCTATGAACGAAAAAAGGCAATTCCCCAGGGTTGTTTTGTCTTCGATTGTTGATTATTCAAGTACAATAAGTGCAAGAGCGCGGGATGTAAGTGAGACCGGGATCGGGATTCTTTCCCGGAGGGACTTTGAAACAGGAACACCCCTTTTTCTTGTCATCTCACTCCCCGAGTTGGGATTATTTAAAACAATTGGACAGGTTGTATGGACAAAGGAAATTAAAGAGGACCTTTATACAAACGGTCTTAAGTTTCTTTCCTTAAAAAAAGATGATAGGGACAAGATAAAGACATATGTGCAGAAGATACTCAACTCGTTAAATGAACGGAGAAAGACATCACGGACGGTTCTTGATATCCTTATCAATTTTGAAATGAAAGGCCGTTCTTATGCAAAAAACCTCAATCTGGACGGCATGTGTATGGTGACATCAAGAGCACTGGAACAGGGAAAGATCATTCTTCTTGGCATTACCCTGCCTGATAGTTCTATCATCAATGTTTATGGCAGGGTTGTATGGTGTAAAAATAACAGACCGAATATTTTCGAAAACGGGATTGAGTTCCTGGATATCAAGAAAGAAGACCTGGAGCTTCTAAAAAGTTTTGTTCATAAGAAGACAGCACAGGAAGTATAGAACAAGCTACTTGAGTTTACTTGATTCATCTTCTCCCTGGAACCGGTTGACAATAAGTCTGTTTATCGCAGTCATTGCAATAATAATAAAAAAGAGATACCAGGTAATTGCACTTCCTTTCCCGAGTCTGCCAGCACGCTGGAGAAGCCACATAATATAGAATGCAGAAGTAAATCCTGCATTATCCGCCCTGCCCATAAGCTGATAGCCACCCGTAAGGTTATACGGTTCATCAAAAAGCTGCCACCCGCCAATGACACTCATGGTCACAGCAAGGAATATTATGGGAAGAAGCAGAGGGATAGTGATACGGAGGAGCATCTGGATTGAATTGGCACCATCGATCTTGGCGGCTTCATAATAATCATCCGGGATTGCCTGGAGACCTGCAAGATAAATAACTGTATTCCAGCCGATATACCGCCAGTTCAATACCACGGCAATAACCGGCTTAATAAGAGCTTTGTCATCAAGCCACATGATTTTCTCTATACCAAAAAGCTTGTAAACCCCGAGAAATTTAAGCATCTGGTTGAGAAATCCATAGTTTGTATTAAATACATAAGAATAGATAATTGCAATTGATACAGCGCTGGTAATGAAAGGTAAAAAATATGCTGTTTTATAAAGTTCCCGTCCCCTTATGAGTTTATTATTCAATAAGGATGCAAGGGGTATTGCAAAAATATGTTGTGCCAATGATCCGAATATCAATAACCAGCCTGTATTCCCAAGTGTTTTCCAGAAATATATGTCTTCGGTAAGAAGAAAAATAAAGTTTTTAAGCCCGACAAACTGCATCGTATTGATACCCATCCCGCTCCATTTTTGAAAACCGAGAAAGAGGGCGAAAAAAACCGGGAAAACACCGAATATTGCATAGAGGATGAAATAGGGACCCAAGAAAACATATGGGGCCACGATTTGTTGATTTATTTTTCTGCCGGATAATTTCACCTGTACCTCCTTATCCTTTTATGCTTCCCGCAAGAAAATTGGAAATGATTCTTTTTGAAAATAAAAGAAAGACAATAAGAAGAGGGATAATGGCCAGCGCATTCCCCAGCATTTTTGATCCCCACAAGCCGCCGGTACCTTCCTGTATCATCTGGAATAACGAAAGAGAAACAGGAATTGTCTGCATTTCCCTGACAGTAAGCATAATCATTGCCCAGAGGAAATTATTCCAGGAACCGATAAAGGTGACGGTTCCCAGGACAGCGATTCCCGGCATGGCCAGGGGAAATCCTATTCTCATAAGAATGGAAAACTCATTTAATCCATCAATCCGTGCAGCATCCATGAGCTCGGAGGGGACAGAGGAAGTAATGAACTGGGTCATAATAAAGATACCAAAGGAATTCGCCATAACGGGAACAAACATCGGCCAGTAGGTATTTATCCACTTGAACCAGACCATCATCTGATACGCGGGAATGATATTGAGGAACGGGGGAATCATAAGGGTTAAGAGGATAAATGTATAAATAAAATTTCTCCCTTTAAACCTGTATTTTGCCAGAGCAAAACCTGCCATTGTACAGAAAAAAATCACTGTTCCTGTCTGCAGGACGGCAATAAAGATACTGTGCATCATATTGAGATGGAATGGAATAAACTTGAAAAGATTTTCCCAGTTTTCTATAAGTTTATCGCCGGGAAGCATGGGAGGGGGTGTGGTAAAGATTGTTTTGATACTGTGTGTTGCCAGTACAAATACCGTATAAAACGGGTATGCAAAAAGAATCAGGAAAAAACTAAGAACAATGTAGAGAAGCACCATACGGGCTCCCCTGCTTATCCTCCTTGCGGCAATAGTCATTTTTATCTTCCTCCATTGGCATTAAGATCAGGATGTTAACACACTATTACGCTTTTTCCTGTAAAAACCGGTTACTCATCATAACCGGTGGTGCATTATAACCGGAAAAATCATAATAATCAATAAGATTCACGTATGAATTTAATACTATCAATCATAGCGGTAAAAATTTGCTTATATTTATTGAATAACTCAGGAGGATGTACTGCCGTTAAAAAAATATATATATACTGCCTTAAATTATAGATAATTATTTCTCCTTTTATTTCTTTTTCCTGTAAAACAATGAATTCAACCTGGCGCGATTTTACACCATCAATCATTGCATCCTCTATTTCGTTGAATTCGGCATGTAATTCATTCACAAATAATTCAATAACCTTATCCAGCGATGAAGTTTCAAATTCCTTTTGTACGTCCTCTTCTTTTAATTTGAGGATGGCCAGACCGGCGCCCCCATTCGCAGCAATATCAAAGCTGGAGACACTTGAAAAAAGAAGTTCATCCTCTTCTTTGACAAACCAGTCTTCCGGATAGTCAAGAATTACCGCAAAGTTTTTACTTTCATAATGAGTAGCCCGGATTTTCATTGTATTAAAAAGAGATGTTTCCGTACTTACGCATGAGGTTATGATAACTATGAATAAAACGGACAGCACCGATAATGATACCGGGTATTCTTTTTGCATCACTTTCTTACTCTTTCTTTTATTCACTGCCATAAAGGGATATCTGCCGGTATAAACCTGTTCCTGCCCCTGGATTGTCAAAACTATCACAATAAAGGATAAAAAGTTCCTTATCCGGGGGTCCCGGCCACCTGTACATTCCCGTCTTCCACAGAAATGGATATCTTCTTTGAATCAGGATACTCATAAAGGTGGTTTGCTATCGATGCCATAACCTCTTTTTCAAAGACACGTTCCAGGTTACGAACACCAAACCTGCTGCTGAATCCTCTTTGCAATATATGGTCCACAAAGGTGGAATTGAAATCTATATAAATACCTTTCTGGTCAAATACTTTTGTTGCATCCTTTATAATGAGTTCAGTAAGGATCCTGCGGGCAACTTCCCTGTCAATATGATTAAACATAATCACTTCATCGATTCTGTTTACAAACTCCGGTGGGAATATACCGGTAAGTTTTACATCGGTCTTTTCCTCTGTTTCTCCGAATCCCAGAGGAGCCCCTTTTGAACCAAGGGCATTACTTGTCATGATGATGGTAACATTGGAAAAATAGATGTCATTTCCGTGAGTATTTGTTACCTTTCCTTCATCAAAAATCTGTAAAAACAACTTAATAACCTCGGGATGGGCTTTTTCTATTTCATCGAGCAGGAGAAGGGAGGAGGGATTCTCTGCAATTGTTGCCTGGAAAAAAGCCATATCATGATACCCGACATATCCTGGAGGTGAACCGATGAGTTTTGATACCGAGTGAGGTTCCGTAAATTCGGACATGGAAAGAATGTAGAGTTTCTTTTCCGAGCCATAGAGGAAATGGGCAAGCTGTTTTGCAAAGTATGTTTTTCCGACACCAGTGGGACCGGCAAAAAAGAAAATCCCGTCCGGTTTCTCCGGTTTTAGATCGAGTCTTTTTTTTGTGAGCCTTATAATCTTTGATACCTTTTCTATTGCCTCGTCCTGACCGTATATCCGCTGTTTAAGAAATGTTTCCATTTCAAGCATGCGTTTGCCTTTATCCGCTTCCGTTTCAAGAAACTTAATGCCGACAAACTCCCCTACAATCTGTTTGATTGTTTCCTCATTTACCGCGGTTTTGCCGGAAAGCGCACAACGGGTAAATGAATTCTCAAGGATATCAATTGCTTTATCCGGTAATACCCTGTTTTTTATTTCTTCATCCGAAAGCTTTACAATAAGATCCAGAAGATGATCTTCGATACTTATTTTATAATGTTCCTCCATACGGGGTTTGAGTTGTTTAAGAAGTTCAGCAGATTTCATTGTATCCAGTTCATCTATATTAATCCGGTAGAATCTCCGTTCCAGGGCTTTGTCCTGCTGAATATACCGGCTGTATTCTTCCGGGGTTGTTGCACCGATACAACGGAGTTCACCCCGGGCAAGATAAGGCTTCAGGATATTTGCAGCATCAATTGAACTCCCCTCTGTTGTACCCGCGCCAATAATCATGTGAATCTCGTCGATAAACATGATAACATTTTCCCGTTCTTTAAGGTCTTCGACAATTTTCTTGAGCCGCTGCTCAAATTCCCCCCTGTATTTTGTTCCTGCAACGACCATACCCATGTTGATTTCAACAATCTCCATATTCTTGAAAAATTCCGGTACATCCCCCCTGGCAATTTTCTGGGCAAGTCCCTCCACTACTGCTGTTTTCCCAACCCCTGCCCTGCCCACAAGCAGGGGGTTGTTTTTCTTTATTTTAAAAAGCACCTCGAATAATGATTGTGTTTCCGCTTCCCTGCCGATAATTTCAAAGAGTTTTCCTTCCTTTGCCATTTTGGTGATATTCCGGCCGAATTTTTCAATAAATGCTTCTTCTTTTTTGTCTGTTGTCCTGGAAAATACGTCTTTAAGATTCATATCCGGGAGGTCTTTTGCAAAGGAATCAGTATTGATAATCGTCCTGTCCTTTTCATACGTAGAAGATGCAAGATCCCCTGGTTGTATGGATTCACCGTTTTTTATTTCTTCTACGAATTCCTTTTCCAGACGCCCCTTTTCCTCGATCGATGGTTCATAATCCGGGTATAATTCCAGTACACGGGTATGCATTTCATGGGATTTCCTGTACTTTTCCATACGGTCAAAAACAAGCCCGATATTATGGAGTGAGTATTTATACTTCGGATCGATCTCCATAGCTTTTGTATAATAGTAAAGGGCTGTAGGATAATTATCTTCCCGGTAAAAAAGAATGCCCATATTATTTAATGCTGCAACATAATCCGGACTGTACTGCAGGGCTTTGTAAAGGTATTCCTTTGCTTTTTGAAACTGTTCCCTTTCTTTATATATGGTTGCAAGGTTATAATAAGGGTACTTATAACTGCTGAAAGCCTTTATCGAGAGAAAAAAGAATTTTTCCGCTGTATCATAATCATCATTATCCAGGTAGTAGAGTCCCAGTTCATTAAGTGCAGGATAATAGTCCTGTTTTACTTCAATCGCTTTTTCAAACCACTTCTTTGATTCGTCCCGCTTTGTTTTATCATCCGGCCATTTCCTGCTCATGGCAAGTCCGATATTATAATAAGCCCAGTAAAAATCAGTATTAATTGATGCTGATTTTTTATAGCATTCAATCGCCTTTTCGAATTCCAGAAGATCAAAATAAACATTACCCAGTTCGTTCCATGTATTTTCATCATCCGGATAAATATCAAGGCTTTTTTTGTATAAATTCACTGCTTTGTCTAAATTCTTCCGGGAGACTTCGATTTTCCCCATTTTCTCATAACACTGGTAGTTTTTGGAGTCTTTATCCACTATTTTCTCAAAAAGCTCCATAGCCTTTACATAATCATTTTTGTAAAAATAATCATTTGCCTTTTCAAGCAACTTATCAAGGTTTTCTGCCATCTCATTACCTCAATCCGAGTATCGTTATCTCTGCTTCAATTTCTATTGTATACTGAAATAAGTTTTTTTGCAATTTATAAATGAACTGAACAGCGATTCTGATGTCAGATTAAAAGATATTAAAACTACAGATTACTCTGATTTTCGCAGATATTCTTCTTTACGGGGTTTACTTTGTCATATCTTCCAACCTGGAATGGAAGCGGGTTTTTAACCATGAGAAAGGCTCGGATTAAAAATAAAAGATTGTCATTGAGGTGAGATTGTATTTTACGAAATTGTTTCTTCTTAATAGTATTAACTGGGTAAAGTTTCCTGTTGCCTTTATTTTTTTCTATAATGACAGGAAAAATTATATACAAAAGCAGCTGTGTACCGGCACAGTAATACCTGTGAATCGACTCTTGTAAAATTCTTTACCCTGTATTAGATAGTACTGTATGGAAACAATTGATGTCTGTGTGATTGGGGCCGGGCCAGCAGGGCTCTTTACCGGGTTTCATAGTGCAAAGCCCGGTCTTAAGATATACATAATTGAAAGGAATAATGAAGCGGGGAAGAAGCTCCTCCTTTCCGGTTCGAATCAATGCAATATCACCCACTCGGGTCCTGTCGCTGATTTCTTGCCTTACTACGGCGGGAAAGGGCGTTTTATCAAGCCCGCACTTTTCCATTTCACCAACAGGGATCTGGTTTCATTTTTCGAAAAGAGGGGATGCGGTTTTGTCACCCTTCCCAATGGCAAAGTCTTTCCCCGCTCTTTTAAAGCTCATGACATAAGAAAGGTATTGATTGATACCTGTCATGAAGCAAATATCCGCCTGTGCTATGGAAAGTGTGTACGCCGGGTGGTTCAGGAACAGGATGGCTTTTTCATTAAAGGGGATTGTTTTACTTTGCAGGCAAAGGTAATCGTGCTGGCTACCGGCGGGATGTCGTACCCGGAGACAGGTTCTACCGGTGACGGGTACTCCCTCGCTGCTTCCCTGGGGCACGGCCTTGTTACCCCAAGACCTGCCCTTACTTCAATAGTCGTGGAAAACTATCCTTTTGCTGATTTGTCCGGTATCAGCCTTAAAGATGCATCTTTTTCACTCTGGCGAAATAACCGCCAGATAGTAAAGGCATCCGGCGATCTGCTTTTTACTCATTCCGGTTTATCCGGTCCTGCTGTGCTTGATAACTCCCGGTATATTGAACCGGGAGATACGGTACTTTTAAACAGTATCCCCTTCCTGACTCCATTTGAACTGGAAAATTACCTCATAAGTCCGGGTGCAGGGAGTGGCAGGAAGTCAATCCAATTGTTCCTCCATTCAACCGGCCTGCCGAAACGTTTTGTGGAACGGGTGCTGGAACTAATCCAGGTTCCGGCAGGAACAACCCTTGCAACACTCAATAAACAGATGAGGAAGCAGGTTATGTCCGCGTTTACTGCCTTTCCTCTCATCATTTCCCGTACCGGGGGATTCAAGACCGCAATGGTGACTGCCGGAGGTATTCCTGTTGCTGAAATCAACAGGAATACCATGGAATCGCGAAAAGTGCCGGGACTTTTTTTTGCCGGGGAAATCATCGATATCGATGGGGACACCGGCGGTTATAACCTCCAGGCTGCGTTTTCCACTGGTGCGCTTGCAGGGCACCATATTTATACAATGATCGGGGGGCTGCCTGGAAAGCCGGAGTGAAACGGAGGCTTTCCAGGCAGCCCCATGTTCGCTTCAGAAATATTTTTAAACCGGACACTCCCCGGGTGATGTATTACCTTGACTTTTTACCACTGCAGGAATTAGACTTTAATAAGTTTCCGGTTTTTTGAAGAAGGAAAACAAGCGGTGCAAAGAATATCCTTTTTTATTCCTGTCTTTTTTCTTTTGTCCATACTTTCATATGGAGATAATGGTGTTATCAGTCGATTTATACTCCCATTCAAAGATAAAGAAGCCCGGTATTTTTTCAGTTACGGCAATACCTTTTATTTCGGCGAGGAGTCAAAACGGACCTTATACCGGGTAAAGGAAGATTACACCCTTATGCCGGTCGATGATATGGCAGGCTGGTATGTCCTGGACGCATTCATTATTAAGGAAAAAATTTATTATTGCTCAAGACAGCGAATTCTGACAAAAGAAAATAACAAGGTGAAAATAATCCCTGTAGTTGGTTCGGTTGAACTTCTTTCGCTTACGGCAGACAATACCTCTCTATATCTGCTGGACCGCCGGGGAGACGAGTATTATATTATACGGGTTTCCGGGGATTTTAAGGAGGAAGAGTCCTTTAAGTGCCCCGGGAGGGAACCATCTGACATTCTCTGCCACGACAACGCCCTCTGGGTGTATGACATCAAATGCAGGGGAATTATTAAATATGACCTTAATACACATGAAGAACTATTTACTCTCTATACCGGTACAGACAACAGCTATTCGAAAGGTTTTGTGTTTTATCATAACAGGTTATATGTGCACAACCGGGGTACTTCATCCCTGGACCTGGTTGAGTTTAAAGAAGGTGAAAACGCGGTGTTCTCCCTTCCCGGGGAAATTTCCTATGAGTATAAAATCGAAAACAAGAACCTGAGTAACGAAGAGGTCTGCAAGGCAGAATTCAGGATACCGGTGCCTGCTGATTTTCCCGGGCAGGCAATAAAAACTCTGACCTGGATAAGCACACCGGACGAGATGAAAGCCGATTATTACGGACAGGAACTCGCTTATTTTAAAAAAGACCTGGCCCCGGGTAGTTATTTCCTTCTTTCCTACCGTGCTGATATAACATCATGGGCAGTCATGTTTAAAATCAAAGAAATGCCCCTTGAGTCCCTTACAAAGATACCCGGAATAATTCAGAAGGAATATCTTGTAAGCGATCCGTATTTTTCCATGGATTCCGAAATAATAAAAAAGGCTGCCATAAAAGCAAGAATATATCCCGGGGGAAAAGAACCGCAGGGTGTTAAAGAACTTGTGGAAAACATAACCGGATATGTAATCACGAACCTTTCATATAATCAGGATGATACGTGGGAAAAAGCAGAAGATGTTTTTATGAAAAAAGAAGGTTCCTGCTCTGAATATTCGTTTTTATTTTCCGCTCTTGCAAGGCTGAACATGATTCCTACAAGATTGATCGGGGGTTTTATTACGGATGAAAATTTTTCAACAGAGTTGAAACACAATAGTAATTATTCAAGGTACGGGTCAAGTTTTCACCGCTGGACGGAAATCTATTACCCCGGAAATGGCTGGGTCACGGTGGATGTAACCGCGATCGATGCTTCTGACCCGGATAGTTATGATTTCGAATTTTTTTTCGGAAAACCCCGGGGAAGGATTGCCCTGTCCCTGTCGGGGAGTATAGAAAAATCAGGTCTGGGTATCGATGCTTACGGATATAAATACTACAGGGGTGGAAAAAGGGAACGGGAGTATTATATAGAAACCATTTCTGATAAACCGTTATACCAGGGGAACATGAATATAATTACCATACCTGCCCCACATGATTTCTTTCCTTGACATCATCAGCATTTTCCTTTATAGTAAAATCACTTATACTATTTTGACTTATACTATTTTGACTTAAAATCTTGTTAAAATAAAAATAGGCAATAGCGAGGAAGAAGTAATAAGACTCTATGGGAAACCGGATAAAAAGGATTATGAAAAAAGGATATATCCGAAA
>JAFGQK010000234.1 GCA_016935735.1 Spirochaetales bacterium
AATGCCTGCGATTTTCGCCCATAGTAACACAGCGTTGGCTACGCACCCACAACCCAAATATAGAAAAGCAGGAAATACTCTATGACCGTAAAGACATTACAGCCATGAAGGATCCGGCCAACGCAAGGGTTACGGGTCGAAAATCCTGGAATAATACCTGCGATTTTCGCCCATAGTAACCCATAGTAACACAGGGAGTTTTAGGACATCATCCTTTCACATAACATTACTATTGTATTACCATCAACTTGTATAAGAGTTGATAAAAAAAAGGAGGTTTAATTATGAAAGATTACGCAAAAAGTCCGTATTATGAAACAGTGGTTGATATCCTTGCTGATGTATTGCAGCTGGAAAAGGAGGAAATCGAACCGGATTCCAAATTACTCGAAGAGTTAGGGGCAGAGTCTGTTGATTTCCTTGATATTATCAACCGTATTGAAGAAAAAACATCTATTTCACTTCCTGATGTTAATATTCTCAAGTACTTATCTGATAAATACGGTAAGGAGTTATTTTTTGAAGACGGTAAACTAAACAATACAGGAACAAAAGTCATACAGATGGCCATGCCGGAAGTAGATGCTTCCAGGTTCCATACAGGCTTACGGGAACATGAAATAGCAGATTTTATTACTCCACTGACATTTGTCCGGCAGATCGAGGTATATAAAACACTCGAAGAATGGAAACCCGAAAAATGTAATAAATGCGGGTCAGGAAATTTATCCAAAGAGGATAAGGATGCCAGTGAATATCTGGAGATTTCTATCGATCCGGGTCCGTTATATAAATGCCGTGAATGCGGTAATTTGATATCCCATAAACGAATCGAAGAAGAAATTTATGAAAAGGTAATGGCCGAAAAATAGAAACTTGGTTTTTCCTTTTAATGGTGAAAACCGGTTTTTAATGAATGATACAGGATGGTTACAACAAACAATGCGTAAAAAAAGAGTTGTTATTACCGGTCTTGGTTGCATCTGTTCCATTGGGAACAATGTCCCCCAATTCTGGCATAATATCAAGGAAAGCACGATTGGAATTGATAGAATAAAAGCTTTTGATGTGAGTACCTTCCCGGTCACCACTGCTGCGGAAGTAGATATTGAAAATAATGAAGACTTAAAAGCAGCGTTTAAGGCTTTTGGATACAGGAATAAAGGCCATTTTCTTGGCTACTATGCAGTTATGGAAGCTTTTAAGGACGCGGGATTACATAACAACGAAAAGCTAACGGAAAATACAGGGATTTCCCTGGGTGCTTCTTCCATATATCCCAGCAGGGAGAGTATGGCCATGGCTTCGAGATTTGCAGCTACAAATAAGACCTGGGTAGATAATATCCCTGAACAGGAGAAAAGAACAAAAGAGGAATTTCTCGATGATCTGATCCTATTTAACCGTAATACGGATACTATTGTAAGGAAGATTGTCAAGGATCTGAAATTAAAAGGACCCGCCTATACCCTTCAAACCGCCTGTGCTTCCAGCGGGAATTCAATTGGGAATGCATACAGGAGTATTCTGCATGGTGAAGCGGATATTATGATAACAGGAGGATGTGATGCAATGGTGAATTACCTGGGAATGAGTGCCTTTATTCATCTCAAGGCATTATCTACTACCAGGGATCCTTACAGGGCATCCATTCCTTTTGATGTGAATCGTAACGGTTTTGTCATGGGTGAAGGGGCAGGTGTCATTGTTCTTGAAGAACGAACACATGCATTAAAAAGGGGGGTCCCGATTCTTGGGGAAATAACCGGGTATGGAACATCCAATAATGCCTATAGAATTACCGATTCATCACTGGATGGCAAAACAATCGCATTATCCATGGAAAGGGCCATTCACGATGCCGGTATAAACAAAAAAGAAATCGGTTATATCTGCGCCCATGGCACTTCCACAATTCAAAACGATTTTACCGAATCCACCGCTTTACGGATGGTATTCGGTGATTTACTTGATAACATCCGGATCAATTCCATAAAACATTGTGTCGGGCATACCATTTCTGCATCCGGGGCTATCAGTGCAATCAACACAATATTATCAATCAAAGAGGGATGTGTTACTCCTATGAAAAATATAGAAAGAATTGACCCGGAATGCCGGCTTAACATACCCCGTACCCTTGAATATTGTGATTTGAATGCTGCTATGGTGAATACCCTCGGATTTGGGGGACAGAATGTTTCTTTGGTATTTAAAAAATTTGAATAGACAAAAAGAAAAGGAAATGATAAAGGATAAGAGGAGTGAATAATCAATCAGAATATGAAGCAGTCATCAGCGGCATCGGCATTGTCTCACCCTTAGGGAGCGACAAGCAAATGGTCTGGGAAAATATCTGCAGGAAAAAAACAGGAATCCGCAAAGCCGTTCATGATGACCTTTGTTTTAATTCCGGTGTACCGTTCATAAGTCCTGTGGATTATATGCATGAATTCAAGAAACTGAACAACAGAAAAAATAAACGTTTTATGAGAAGAAATGTATTGTTTTTTCTCGAAGCCCTGAACCTGGCTATTGAAGATGCGAAGATTGGAAAACAGGTAGCAGATAATCATCAGGACATTGCCATTATTACCACCTGCGGTGATGCCGGTACTGATTTCCGTTTATTTTTACCCTCTGTTCTTCGTTCCATTGATGAGAAATCAGGAACAAGAGAAGTCAATATGAAAATATTCGGGAGCCGCGGCCTGGCTTTACTGGATCCATATTTTCTTATTTATGATTTGTTGAACAGTGCCAATTGTTTTGCTGCCATTGAACATGGTATTAATGGGGATAGTAACAATTTTATTATGAGTGGCGGAGCCGGATTCCATTCAGTCAAAGCCGGCTGGGAAGTGATAAAGTCCGGGAAAACGAAAATCGCCATAACAGGGGTAACGGAATCGTTATTAAACAGTGCGGAAATGCAATATTTATACCGCCGGTTCGGTTACCCGGGAAAAGCCGTTAATGGTGATAATGCGATTATCCCGTATTCAGATGAAAAGGAGGGATTGTTCTTTGGAGAAGGGGCTGTTGTGTTGATTCTGGAAGAATACAACCACGCAAAAAACAGGGGGGCTCATGTATACGGGAAAATACATTCCTATGCAACATGTGTCGACCTGAATCCGGAGTTATTTTCCGGGGATGCCGGGGGGGAGGGCGTTATGCGATGTTTGAAGAAATGCCTGGATATGCATGAGGATGATAAAAAGAATGTAACGCCTTCACTGGTAATTACGGCAGGCATGGCTTTAAAAAATGAAGACGATGGTGAATTACATGCTTTAAAACATCTCTTTCATGATACACCCGGCATTCATTATGCCACATTCAAACCGAATTTTGGGTATATCGGGCCTGTTTCAGATGTTTTGGAGTTTGTCATTGGCCTGCTGGCTATGAAGAAAGAACAGGTGCCCCCGGTGAAAAATCTTGGGAATAAGGCACGGGGAATGAATTTTAATGTATCGGATAAAGAATATACCGCATCTATTAATGATGTTCTTTCCCTGGCAAAGGGATTGGGTGGTATCAATTCCGCTTTGTTCGTAAGGAAAATATAAATATTTTAAAACGTAAGGAGAGATTAATGGGAAAAGGTTCAAAGATTTACGATTTTTTTGAAAAATGGGGGAAGGTAGTTGTGAAATTCCGCTGGCTTGCAATAATACTGGTGATTGTTGTTATTGCTGCTGCCTCCCTTGGCCTGGGTAATTTAAAGATGTCAAGTAAGGTTTCTGATTGGTTTTCAAAAAGATCAATAGTAAATAAGAACAAGGAAAAATTCGAAAGTATTTTTAAAAACAGTGAATACGTGGGATTATTAATTAAAGCAGACAATGTATTTTCCTACGACATTTTATCCATGATAAAGGATCTGGGAGAGGATATAACAAATGACGTACCGCTGGTGAATAAAATAATTTCACTGACGGAAACAGAATTCAGTTACGCGGATGAATCCACTATTTATATAGAAAAAATCATTCCCGATGCGATCCCTGAATCCGAAGAAGACCTTAACAATATTCGAGACAGGGTTTTGACCAAGAAATACCTGAAAAACCGTATCGTTTCCGATGATTCAAAAGAAACATGGCTTATTGTCCAGCTCGACCCGTTCCCGGAAGACTGGGGTGAACATTACAGTAAAGATCCGGATTCCGTTATTGCGGAAGAGGTGTATAAAATCATTAATAACGAAAAATACAGCCGCTATACGATCCTTGCGACGGGAAATCCTATCTGGTTAACCGATGAACTGGTTCTTACCACTGAAGAATCAAACTGGATGCTCACGGCACTGATTATCCTGACCATTATCTTTTTGGTTCTTTTCTTAAGAAGCATACGGGGCATTATCGTACCCTTTTTGAGTATTACCTTCGCAATTGTTATGGTCTTTGGTATCATGGGCATTTTCGACATCAGTCTGAATGCATTTCTTGTTATGATACCGCTTTATCTTACGGTAGCGGTAAGTATCGGTTATTCAATACATATTTTTAATTATTTTAACAGGGAATTCAACTATACGGGTAACAGGAAACAGGCGGTTATAAGTGCGGTAAGACAATCCGGATATCCGATACTGTTTACTGCACTCACCACTATTGGCGCTTTATTGTCATTTCTTACCGTCGGGCTCATCCCTGTTCAATGGCTGGGATATACCTGTGCCAGTTGCGTGCTGGCCGTTTATCTTGTTTTATTCACTTTTGTACCGGCAGTACTGAGCCTGGGGAAAGACAAAAAAGCGAAAGGGGACGGGGATAAACCCGTGGAAATTAAAAGTGATAAATATTTTGAAAAATTATGCAACTGGACACTCGCCCATAACAAACTTGTTCTTGTTATTTGTAGTGTTATTGCAATCGGTTTTGCCGTCGGTATATTCTGGTTCAAGGTTAATTTTAATACAGAGCAATCTTACGGTCCAAGGGTTCCCTATATCAACCGTATGAAAGAAATCGGTAATGCAAAAGTCGGCGCTTTCGGCTCTTATAATATCACCATAGACCTCGGTGAAAGTGATGCTGCCAAGGAATTCGATAATTTATCGCAATTTGAAAAATTCACCAAAAAAATCGAAGAATTGAAATTAACCAAGCGCACGACCTCTCTTTTATCTTATTTAAAGGATATGAATCAACTATTGAATGGGGACAACGAAGATTATTACAGAATTCCGGACACAACAGAAATGATTAGTCAAACATTGTTTTTATATGAAATGTCAGGCGGTGAATTGCTGAATGAATATGTCAATGATGACTACTCGATCTTAAGGCTCCAGGTGGATACCAATGATCTGGATTCCATAGAAGCCCTGGAAGAAATAAACCTGATTAATGAATATGCAGGTGAACTTTTTCCCGGCGCAAAACATAATATAACGGGTGCTATACTGGAATATGCCGTGCTGAATCAATTTGTAGCCACAGGACAAGTCGTTACCTTTTTAATCGCTCTTCTGGTAATCGCATTCCTTATGATGATTATTTTCGGAAGCGTCAAGGCAGGGTTAATAGGATTGCTACCCAACATAACACCGGCTATCGTCATAGGCGGATTGATGGGATTTTTAAATATACCCCTCGATTTTATGACGATGACGATTATTCCGATCATATTGGGAATTGCTGTCGACGACACCATTCATTTTATAACCCATCTGCGTTACGAGATTGAATTTGAAAACATCTCTGATTATATAAAAGCTTCGATAAAAACGATGCGGGTTGTAGGAAAAGCGATCTGTATGACTACCTGTATTATTGTCGTGCCTTTCCTGACATTTGTCTTTTCCAAATTCAATTTCCTTGTAAATCTCGGATTATTTCTTGCGATTGGTTTAGCCGTGGCTTTACTGGCAGATATTTTTATTACTCCCGTATTACTGTATTTATTCAAGCCGTTTGGCAAAAAGAAATTGCATGCGTAATCAACGATTCCCGGGGAATACGAAGCAGGAGAAATGTTATGGAATTTCAAGATAAAGTCGCATTGATAACTGGCGGGGCCCGCGGTATCGGGCGTGCGATTGCCGAGAATCTGGCCAGGAAAAGCGCTCATATCGTTTTAATGGATATTTCCGAATCTGTTCATGATACTGCCCGGGAACTTGAGGCCTTTGGAGTGAAAACGCTTGGTATTACCGGTTCTGTTACCGAAGAAACGGATGTAAAACGATTATTCAGGGAAATCGAATCGGTTTTCGGCAAATTGGATATTTGCATTAATAATGCCGGGATTAATATCAATAATCTGACGATGAAAACCAGTCTTAAGGATTTTCAACAGGTACTTAATGTAAATTTAAACGGCACATTTCTCGTTTCCAGAGCTGCAATGCTGATGATGCTGAAGAAGCGATATGGAAGGATTATCAACATCTCGTCCATAGTGGGAATAAGGGGCAATGCAGGCCAGGCGGGATATTCTTCGGCAAAAGCCGGTATAATCGGTTTAACAAAAACGATGGCCGTAGAGGTCGCCAAAAAGAATATAACCGTAAATACTGTTGCCCCGGGTTACATTGCAACAGAAATGACCGATGCACTGGATACGGAAGTAAAAGCAAGATATAAAAAATACATTCCTATGCAGGAATTCGGTACTCTGGATGATGTAGCGGAATCCGTCGCTTTCCTGGCTTCAGATAAAGCAAAATACATAACAGGACAAACCCTGGTCGTAGATGGCGGGTTATTGCTTATTTAGTGCAATAAAAACAGGATGCTGATATGAAAAAACAAAAGAAAATACCAGAGAACCCGGTTGAACCTTTTTATTTTGAAGTGGAACGCTGCAAGATAAAAGAACTGTGTATGGCAATTGGAGATAATAATCCCCTGTTTTTTGATACCGGATATGCCCGGAAGGAGGGATACGATGATACCCCTGCACCACTTACCTTTGCCACGGTAATGGTTTTCTGGGGGCACCCGGGATTACTGGAAAAAGTAAAGGAATGGGGAATAAATACCGGGAAAATACTTCATGCCAGGGAACACTACTATTATTTTAAACCGGTTTTTCCCGGGGACAGGATAAAATGTACAATGGAAATTGAAAGCTTCCGTTCTACGTCTGCTGCCGATATTATTGTTCTTAAATTCGTTTTTAGCAGACAGGACGAGATTGTTTTAATAGCGAAAATGAAGCTGTTGGCGGATTCCCGATAGTGTCCTGTTGCATGATAATGACAGGACACCGGGGAATATGTGTAAAGGTTCCGGAGACCGATAATGAAAAAACTGAATTTTAACAGCATAAAAGAAGGAGACGAATTACCCGCTTTAACAAAGGGCCCCATCACACAGGTACAACTTGCAAAATATGCCGGGGCAAGCGGTGATTTTAACCCGATTCATCTGGACAACAATTATGCCAAAGCAGCCGGGCTGGATGGTATTATTGCACATGGCATGTTGCTTATGGGCATCCTTGGACAGATGATTTCCGGATGGGCTGGTATTAGTGCGGTAAAGGAGTATAGCGTTCATTTTAAATCTTATACCCGCTTGCAGGACAGGGTAACTGCAAAAGGCGTTGTTGAAAAAAAAGAGGAAAATGAAAAGGGAAAATTCTTACATTGCACTGTTTTTGTCGAAGATCAGAATGGAGAAGTAAAAATTACAGGAAAAGTAATTGTACAGTGTATGTAGGAATTATTTATCAACTTTCTTACGCGTATTCTATTATAATCGGTTGCGTAAGATTTTGGGGATATCTATTTATTTATTAATGTAGAGGAGGTAAGAATATGTTGCAAAAAAATTTTTTCTTCGGAATGTTGTTTCTTTTTCTTACAATTATTTCACCTGAACTTTTTGCTGATGCAAAAGGAGAGGAAATCGCGAAAAAAAACTATGAATTAAAGCAGGCAAAGAACGACTTTTCGGTCGTATTGCTGGCTATTTATGATAAGAATGGTAAAAGAAAAGTAAGAAAATTTGAAATGTATACCAGGGATGGTGATAAAGGACGGGATTCCTTTATTGAATTTCTTGAACCGTCCGATGTGAAAGGAATCAAATTTTTAATTTTTGGTAATAAAAAAGGAGATGATGAACAGCGTATGTTTCTTCCCGCACTGGGGAAAGTCCGTCGTATCGCATCGTCGCAGAAAGGCGGAAAATTTATGAATTCCGACCTTTATTATTATGATCTTGATGACCAGGCACTCGAAGATTTCACCTACACATATATAAAGGAAGATGAATATAATGGAATGTTATGTGATGTAATTGAAAGTGTTCCCCTGGATAAAGACGCTCCATATTCAAAACAGATTGTCTGGATCAGTAAGGATGATTCGTTTGCCTATAAAATTGAGTGTTACGATAAAAAGAATAAGACTTTATTAAAAACGATTTTATTCCTGGAGACAACAGTTATTGATACTATCATTATAGCGAAACGAATGGTTATTGATAATAACAGCCAGGGAACAAAAACCATTATGGAACTCCAGGATATAAAAGTCAACCAGGATATTCCCGATACTATTTTTTCCTTACAGAATTTAGACTAATTTAAGGAGTTTTGAAAATGCTAAAAAGGATAATGCTGATTTTTCTGCTATGTGGGGGAATAATTTCCTTTTTATATGCTACGGAAAATACGGATGAATATGATGACCTTTTTAACGATCTTGAAGATGAATTTACCACAGATGAAAGTGAAGAAGAAGCCGGACCGTCGTCAACCCTGTCATTAATGGGTGAACATGTATTCCGATTTAACATACCTGTTATGAACGATTATATTGATCTTAACGGATATATAAAAAAACCAAAATACAATAATACAATAAAAGGTGATTACTCAACGGATAATATCCAGGTTGTCTCCAATTGGGAGTTTAAGATTTTACTCAATGATGATGAAACCGATCTGCTGTTCACTCAACCGTTGCTGTATCCATTGGAAAATTACATGGAAATAAGATATGATAAAATAAAGGTAAGTGCCGGGTTCAAGATCTATAACTGGGGAACCGGCGATGGGTTTAACCCCACCGATAATTTAAACCCGCTCAATATGATGAATGAATTTGAGTTTGAAAAAATACCTGTTCTGGCCATGGACCTTGCAGTATATCCGTTTCATTTTATGTCTGTGGATATTGTTTATGTTCCTTTCAAGCAGAATGATATCTTCCCGGTTGATGTACCTGAATATGTCGCCGATTATTACCCGGAAGCCACCATTAATGTAAAGGATTCCCTTTATATCCTGGAGGACTTTGTACTGGCTGCGCGCCTTAATTTCATATTTTCTATCACTGATTTTTCCATCAGCTATATGTACAATCTTGATTCATACTACTCACCGGAAATCCGGTTAATGGAAGTCGACTACAGTGCCTTATATTCATTGCCACCGGGGAGTGTTGTCCTTAATGAGGTCGAAAGCATAGACCTGGTTCGTAAAAGGATTCATAATATCGGTTTTGATTTCAGAACTTCTGTCGATAGGTTCGGATTGTGGGGGGAAGTATGTTATGTTTTTGCAAATAATTATAAACAATATCAGGTAAGAGAACCACAGTTGAACTGGATTACAGGAGTGGATTTTAACCTGGGTGCGAATAGTGAGTATTATTTTAATTTTCAATATTCAGGTTGTTACAATGCAAATTATGATAAAGAATTTTACTCCGATTATGAAGATGGAATACCGGATATTGATGTATTACAGGACCATGATAAAGCCGGAAATTACTATTGCCGCACACTTCTTAATCAACTTGCCTTAATCAACGAGGGAATTACCCATGGGTTTATTCTTAATCAAGAATACAGTCTTTTTGACTCATTTTTAACAATATCGGCCAATACATTATATTATTTGCCTGCACTTTATGAAAAACATAATGACAGGACCAGGCTGGGAAGTTTTATTTTTAATCCGCAATGCGATTTCAAGCTGTTCGATGCTTTCCATTTTAAAATAGGCACACAGATGTTTTACGCATGGTATATGAAGGATGGTGCTGTTAAACTCGATGATGATGATTTTATCGGTTCCTTAAGAAAAGATTCTCATATCTACCTGGAATTATCCTATATATGGAATTGGGATTTACAGAAATAAATACCTGTTCCGGGTTGTGGGCACAGCCAATGCTGTGATACAGCCATTCATCATTCATAACACCTCCTGCTTTTTACAGGAGGTGTTTTTTTTTGTATCAATATTACCCGAACCATGAAATGGCTCGTACTTTAATTTCTCAAGAGAAATAGGACATCCTGCTTTACTTGCGGTTTCATCGTAATATGACTACAGTTTAACTCCTGGAATAAAAGAAATTTTACCACGGAAGAGACACGGAAGGGACACGGATCATCCAAAGGCGGTATTAAATGATCTGGAAATTGTTCAGAAACGAAAAAGAAATAAAATTCTGCAATGGCATAAAAAGTGGTGTATACCGGATTTATTGCCTGGTTGATATGAGACTCAGGAAGATATCGGTTTTCATTTCAGAACTTTTACCAACAGGTTCGGATTGTGGGGCAGCCTGAATCTGACACAAAAAAGCAATAAATATCAGGAATTTTATATATATGTATTATAGAGTATCATCAACGATAATAAAGGAGTAAATCATGGAGTGGATTGACAGAATGAATGCGGCAATCAGGTATATTGAGGATAACCTTATGGAAAACCCTGATCTCGAGGAGGCGGCCAAAAAGGCTAACTCATCTGTTTTTCACTTTCAGCGTATGTTTTCCATGCTTGCCGGTTACACGCTGGGTGAATACATAAGAAACCGCCGTCTCTCCCGGGCAACACAGGAATTGCTTACCAGTTCGGAAAAGATTATTGACATTGCCCTTAAATATGGGTATGAATCGCCTGAATCATTTGCCAGGGCTTTTCGCCGGATGCACGGGATATCACCGCGGGATTCCCGTAAACAAGGGGTAAAGCTCACCTCGTTTACTCCGATATCGTTTACCTTATCAATCAAAGGAGAATCATGTATGAATTTTAAGATTAAAACCCTGGAATCCTTTAAGGTGGCAGGGAAAAGCTTCCTCGTTTCATCGGTGGATGAGGCAAACTTAAAAACTATCCCTGCTTTCTGGAAAGAATGCAATCGGGACGGCACCATGGAAAAGATAGTTGCCATTGCCGGAAAGAGTAAAGCCGGCATCCTTTCCGGTGCAACGGCAGCGGTACTCTGTTACAAAGAGACAGACACTGAAGAAAACTGGTCATACCTTGCAGGTGCCGAAACTTCACGGGAAGAACCCGGTATGGAAACAATTACCATCCCTGCCCGGACATGGGCGATATTCGAATCCGTGGGACCAATGCCCGATGCCATTCAACATGTATGGAAACGTATTTTTAGTGAATGGTTTCCTTCCTCGAATTATGAACATGCACGATCCCCTGAGCTGGAACTATACCCGGGAGGAGACTGCAACAGCCCTGATTATTATTGTGAGGTCTGGATTCCTGTGGTACAAAAGAAGTAAAAGGGGCTGTCTAAAAAGCCTGCGTTTCACACCTGCCTGAAACAGTAAAAAATTTTTTTTTTTCTTAAAAAAGCAATGCAGGAAGGAAC
>JAFGQK010000235.1 GCA_016935735.1 Spirochaetales bacterium
GGGGAGTAAATCAAAGTTTGATACGCCGGGACATATAGCCATGCCGCCCGGGGTGAAGTTCAAGAAAAATCCGAATAATGAAGGGGAGGTGTCTTCCGGGGTGGTATCGAATGTGAAGATAAACGGGAAGGAAGCTGCGGTGCTTGGGAGCATGGTCAAGACCTGCAATGACCCCCAGCCCCAGGAAACGTGTACGATTATAGCGGTGGGAGCGCCGGTCATACTCCCGATCCTGATGCCCGGGATGGACCCGGATCAGTTTGAAAAGGACGGGGGCACGGTATTCAATAACGGGGAACCGGTAACCACAAAGGCAAAGACACGGCAGGCGGATAAGCAGCCAAAACTCCAGAACCCGAAGTGGAATAAAGATAAGGCAAAGATAGGTGAAGAAGTAACCCTGTGCGTTGATTGCGTTGACCAGTATGAAATGGCCAATGTGACCTTTACCATATGGGAAGGGGGTTCAGACCGGGAAAAGGATGCACCGGTTGTGGTGCTTAAGGGCCAGAATATGGATGGAAAGGCAGAGGCAAAGTGGCGGTATAGTATAGATGAATTTGAATATAAAAATCCTCCCAGTGATGTTATCGATTACATTGAAGAACGATTGGGAATTATTATTGATCCGGCGAAAAAACAATTTATCATTAATGACTACAAAGACGATTTTGATAATCCCATCAAGCAGACTGCAAAATTCTATTTTACGGTAAAATCCTTTCGATGCGATATCGCCGAAGCAGATGTACTGGAAATCGGTGCAAGGATAACAGTTACTGTTTACGATGAGTGGGGAAAACCACTTAAGAAGGCAAAATACAAAATGATCGGGCCGGATGGAAAAGAGAGTGAAGGAGAGACCGGTGACGATGGTAAAATAGATGAACAGGGGATGATTCCCGGGCAGCATCAGATACAGATAATAATCGATGAATAACCTGATAAGAGATGAATATAAATAAACACGACGATAAGGATGAAGAATGGCAACAGCGAACAAAGAAAAACAGGCTGATGAGAAAAAAAAGATAGACCTTATTATTGTACGGGAAGAAAAAAACAATTATGCAATTAACACGGACAATTCCTTTGAACTCCGGCTCCAGGGATTTTTCCCGGTAGTGGATGCCCATATGCATTTGCAAAGCAATAATTGCGCCCCGTTAACCCTGCAATGGGGTCTTTTAATGATGCTTCTTGGGGATGCATTATCTGTTGTTACCGATGAAAATGTGGAAAAAGCACTGGATAATGCAAAAGATGGTATTGATACAGCGCAGATTCTTTTGTCCCTCTTTTGCTCTTTATCAAATCATCCCAAATTATCGGCCCTTTCTTATTTACTCACCGATAAATTAAAAGAACTTGTTGAATTTACCCGAAGAAACGATCTTTTTGACATAACCCGGGAGATAGCAATACTTTCCGACAGGGAATCCATGAATTTCCTCATGAGTGCATTACAACCGATTCAAGGGATAAAGGATTTCGGCAGGATCGGGACATTATCCACAGACAATGTCGCAAGAATTTTCATGAAAGACAGGGAAAAGCTTGAAGCCAAAGAGTATTATATCAATTACGGTATTTCTGGTCGGGATAAATTTGTCGTCATGTCAAAAGAGAAAGCAATTGAAATAATAGTGAGGCAGGAAGAAAAGTACAGGGAATTCGAAAAGCTTACCCGCTATTATTTTAATCCCGGTGGGGGTACCGCCCCGCTGGACATCAACCATATGTATATTGCCATGCCCATGGATATGACATATGCACATTACTGGGCGTATTACAGTATCCCGGTTTATCTTTATATTAATTCGAAAATATATTTTATTAATGATTATGTCTATTATTTAAGTATTTTCGATAACATACAATACGACAGTTTTTTTAGAAAATACAGCAAAACCATGGAACAGAAAGGGATTGATTGTGTTAAGGAACAAATACTGAAAAAAGTCGATGATATCAACTGGTCCCAGGGAAGAGAAAAAATATTTGCTTTGCTGGATGAGGAAGAAAAATTATCAAGAAAAATCGAAGCCGGAAATGAACATGAAAGAATTCCTGAAGACCTTAAAAAGGATATTCGTGAATTTTTGCACGAGCATAAACTCTCATCCCTGCTGATTGATCTGAATATCGATATCCTCCAATCCTTAAAAAAAACCATGGAAGATTTTTTTACGGAATTGACAGATGAATATAAAAGTATCAGTGGTCCCGGGAACAAGAAAGAGAAAATTAACTTTTTCTATGTATTTTATCATATTGCATACAGAATCAATAACGACTATAAAACCACCCTTATAAGCGAACTTAAGAGTTTAAAAGAAAAAGTGAATAAGCAGGTTTTTCTTAACATGAAAATAATTACTGATTATCTTAATAACATTAAAAACAATAAGCCGGTACCTTCTGGTGTCGTTGATCACCCCGGCCAGATACGATTCCAGATAAAGGAAATAAATACGGCGTGCGATGAATTGAAGGAAATGACCAGCGGTACTATCATAAAGCTTACCGGTATTATCGGGAAAATACGTACCGATGCAAATATATGTAAAATCGGGATGGGAAAAATCATTCCCTATGACATAAAGTTTGAAGAATATAAATCATATTTTCAATGTTTTAACCGGGAAAGTCAGTGTTTTAATAAAAATAAGAAATTCTATCACTTTATCCAGGAGGTTCCCGGGGAAACCCATGAAACATTTGAAAACTATGATAAACAATTCAATTATTATCTTGCTGCATGTGTCCGATATCCCTTCCGGATTATGCCATTCTATCACTATGACCCGAGGCGGCATTATAAAAATGATCCCGGTTACCCGGATATTAAAAAGATTGGCGATGATATTCAAGAATACCATAGTTTTTTTACCCATCGTAATAAAGGCCTGGATACGCCGTCAATTTTTCCGGTTGAAGGCATAAACCAGCAGTTTTTTGAGGCAACCTTTCAGGCAACCTATGTTCCCAATGGGGCAAGACGTTATTCAAAGGGCTGGAAAATGAAAGCACTCAATTCAGAGGCATTTAACCATATTCAGCACAGTGGAAGTTCCGGTGTCAGTGGGTTGTGCCTGGGGTTCAAGATGTACTGCGCCCTCGGGTATCCGCCGGATCTGTACACAGATTCTTCTTTTCCCGGGAAGAATAAATTACAGAACAGGTACAAGCATGTTGATGATTTTTTCAAACAATGCGCACAGGAAAAAATACCAATCACGGTACATGCTTCCCCCAGGGGTATGACCATCGGGGATAGTTACCTCTTTATGCGTGCTTCGGAAAAACAAAGCGAGTCGAAAAAAACAACGAAAACCGGGGAACCGGATTATGTCCCGCCCCATTTTATTGAGAAAAGAAGGGGTGAGTCTGGCATTGAATATTATGATACAAAGAATAAAACCGAACAATTTAAGGAGGGCTGGGTATACCGCTGGATGTCTTCCGGGCGGGCGAAAGATAAAAAATGGGAAAAATGTATAGATCCCAATTTCCACAAATGGATAACTGTTATAAACGGTATCGAATCACTCTACCCGGCTCCTGATACATCATTTAAAGAAAAGCTTTTTGATATAAACGGCGATTACTATTCAAAATCCCTGGATTATGTTGATGCCACCTTTGCCCATGCAGATGCCTGGTCCAGGGTGTTGAAAAAACATAAAACATTAAAAGTTTGTCTCGCTCATTTTGCCGGTATGGCCGCATGGATTCCAAAATCCAAATCGGATGTGGAAAATGAAGAAAGAATAAAAAAATGGAATTTAGAACCGCGGGAAAAAATAGACTGGCGTAAAGCCGTTTCTAAATGTATTTCCGATAATGAAAATGTGTATACAGATATTTCCTGTTTTTCCGTACAGCGTGAAGAAATTCCGAACATACTGTCAGAATCAAGATATGAATCCCTTGGGGAGGAATTAAGAACATTGGTTTCTAAGAATAAAATTACCTCCACTGACAGGTCCTTCTGTATTGACTGTTATACAAGATGTTCGAGTTATTTTTTCTTCTACAAATACGATATTTATGTACTAAGAAGATTGGATGTTGATGAAAGAAAACGGCTGCGGAGAATTCTCTGTCTTACCACACTTGCCGGGTATGAAGGATTAAAGAAAAATGAGGAATCTGAAACCGGTGACTACAAAAGTACCGGCGAAGTCGGGGACCAGCTGTACCATGTTGCAGATGAACTTGCTTCATACCTGAACGGGGACTATGAGGGCGAAGGGATTAAGGCATCCAAACTGAAAGAACGAATCATGATGGGTTCGGACTGGCCCATGTTTGAACGGAAGGTTACCGGGATCGGGGAATACTACAGCAGAATGTTTGAAATGTTACGGTTTGTTACATTAAAATTAAAGAAAAAATATGATGTGTGGTATCAGTTCGCTGTCCTGAATCCCCTGCGTTTCCTGGGAATTATAGATAAAGATAATAAACTTGATCTTACAAAACTGGAAAATCATTACAAAGCAGTTATGCACCAGATTCAGAATACTACCTGGATGAAAAAGGTAAAAGTATATCCGGATGAACTGGACAGGATTAAGGAACAGGCAGAAAAAATACTCAATAAATACAGGCGCTTTTATAACTCCCTCAAGTACAGGGAGTATAAGCTGCCGGATGCAGAAGATATAACAGGTAAAGATGCAGAGGATTTTATTATTCTAAGAAAATGAAATTATTTATGAAGGGAAAAGTCCGGTACATCTTTTTATTTATGGTATGTATTTTCCTTATACATTGCAGCAATAATGTAATAAAAAGCAATATAAAGGAAATATATCAAAGAAAAGGATTTAATGATATGGGAAATACGTTAAAGCCGGTAATCTTACTAAGCACTATGAATATAGGAAGCATTGTTGAATCCGGGAAAATGAATACTCTATACACTCTGAATGAATCCGGTGAGTTCAGCTCCCTGGAAATCGATAATTCCGGAAGCATCAGCCTTCATACTCTCATAAAAGGATTTCCCCCCTCACCTGGTGACAGCATTCATTCTGATCCGGCAAACAATTTTTTATGGCAGGTAAGGGGGAGGGGTTTGTATTTTCTGGATATTTCCACCATGCAGACAAAGCATATAATTTCCAGTTATAATTTTAATGATGAAGTGGGTTCGGTTTCAATTATCAGCCCGGAAAAAAAATTGTTGTATGTCTGGTTAATGAATCATGGGATTGATGATCCTGAGTCATTCTCCTTTGTCATTATCGATTTTAATCGCGGCGAGATTGTCTTTGAGAGTTATTTAATTGCAGGCGGATTATTTCCGCTAAACGATTCTAAAGCGTTATTTCAGGAATATACCGGTGACCAGGGAAACATCATAAAATGGAGTCTCACCGATTATTCCCTGGAAAATATTCAAGACAATAAATTAACGAAACAATTGTCTCAACTCCAGATCGATGTATGGCCTTATTCAAAAGTATATCACAGGGAAAAGCGGATTATGCTTGGCTATTCACGTATGACAGGCACAATTGAGTACTTTTCCATAACATGGGATGAGGATTTTGAAGATATACATAGTGAACCCATTATAATTCAACGCCCGGGAGGAAAACGGATAGGCGCGGATTTTCAATTTTCTGCAAATGGAGACTGGGTAAAAACCCTTCTTACGGAAAAATCCGGACCAATCGATACTCCCAGGTTGTTGTTTTACCACGTTCATGACATGTACCCGCAGCATTTAAGCCAGCCCATCCTCTGTGGATATACGAACCGGGAGAATCCCGGGGCTTTTATGGATCATGAAAAATGGGGGCCATGCTACGTGGAACAGGATCCGGATTACCCGAAAAAAATATTTGTCTACAAGTTGAACGAAGGGCTTAAACTTCTTGCAGACCAGGTAGTAACCCGGGCAACTCGATAGTTCCTGAATGAACTGTTGGGTTTTCCTGGTTATGAGTCTTTTTATATTTCCGTTATTTCCACAATAAAAGAAAAAAATAAAAAGTCCTTTTTTTTACTCAATTGTTATGCTATAATTATTTTTAAATTATTCCTGAATATCCTTTATATAAAGGAAGATTTAATTTCATAAAGGGCCTTTCCATGAAATTGAAAAGCAGGGACATCAAACCCGATTACATGCCTGAAATTATCCATAAAACATTATAAATGGAGGAGTTTCCATGGGCTATTTCACATCAATAGAAATAGAAAGACTTAAATCGATGTACTATGACCCTGCAAATCCTGTCTCGCGCATCGTGTTCAA
>JAFGQK010000236.1 GCA_016935735.1 Spirochaetales bacterium
AAGGTACCTATCAAATTATATCCTTCTTGTTTAAATATTTCTTTCATTATTACTCCTTAATCAACATGAAAGTACATCAATCTTCACAAATCCTATCCCTATTTTAGTGTAAATGAGTGAGGATTAGTGGTTTTTTTTAAGAAGTAAGTGAACTATTAAAAAAAATTTTCATGAAAATAAAAATTTGTCAAGAGGTACTACCTGATTGGAAATTCCCACCCCTTTACCTGATAAAAAACTGGAGAATAAAAATCAGGAGAAAGAGGTTTAATAAGACCTCAAAAAGGATACAAAAACCGGAAAAAAAGGCATATAATTTTGCTTTTTTACTGCATTCCTTTGCCAGCAGTTTCGGATTCCCCGGAATCTGAACAAGCTCTGCCATAGGATCAACAGGTTCTGTAATATATTCGCCATTATCCCTTTTTATGTATTTTCCGAATAAAAAACAGCCATTCTGTTTCATATTGTACCTGGAATTTATACTGCTTGCCCTTATTTTTACATTCCCTTCTACCGGTATATAACTTGCACTGGTGGACGGGGTGTTTTTTATCATAACATAGGCACTCTGATCAGGCAGTTTTGTTAATATTTTTGTTTGATTATTCAGATGAACTGAATTGCCGGGAAAATACCGTAATGGAAGAAGAAGAAGATCCCTCTCTGCTCTTAATAAGCGGGCTTTTTTCCAAAAGAGTCGGTAAACAAAAAAAAGCGGAACACCGGGTGGGAGAAGTAAAGTTACAGGAAGCAGGCTTAAGGAAAGGGAAATAATAGCAGGAATCCGGATAGTAATGATTTCCAGGAAAACGTAGGTGCAGAAAAGCAGGATTAAAAAACCGGTAATAAGTGATGTGAGGGTAAATTGATTCCAGTATTCATTTTTCTGTCTGCCGTACCAGATTGAACGTTTGAGTAATTCTTTTTTTATCCCATCGTAGATCACCACAAGAAGCGAATTCCCGGGTGAAGAACGGAAAATACTGCTTCCTTTTTCCATGAACAAAGAACCTGCAACAAATATATTGGTTCCCTGGGGCAGGGAAAATATCTGCTTCCATCTTACACTTACCGGCTCCTGGGAAGGAAGGGTTTTCTCAAATTCATAAGGATAACTTTCCGTATACCCTGTATAAGGGGTCTGGGCCGGAATAAGATAAAGAGATACATCCTGCAAATCCACGGCAATCGACATTGACCCATTGTTCAGCCATATCCTGTTTTCTCCCTGGATTGCTTCCAGGTTTCCGAAAAATCTGAAATTCCCGGGTATTCCTTCTTTCCATGTAGTAAGATCAGAATAATCAATAAGCGGGTAAAATGATATTTCCACCAATCTTTTTCTGAACTTACGCCACTTGTCACGTACAATGAACGCACCAATAGCCGGGATGAAAATATAGAAGAAAAAAGCGATAAATAGAATAATGATAATTAAAAACCCTGTTTGCATATTTTATTATTGCATAAATGTTAAATCTTATATACCATATATTATACTATGATTCACCAAATTATTGTAGGTGTTTGCGTTACAAATTGTTACCTTTTTTGTCCCAATAAGCATGAGTGTATCATTATTGATCCTGGGGGAGATGAAGTAGAGATTATATCCAGGATAAAAACCCTTAATGTGACCCCACTCGGGATTGTCCTTACTCATGGCCATTTTGATCACATTGCAGCCCTGGGGAAAGTAAAAGAATATTTTTTAAAAAAAGAAATCAATCTGAATATTGCAATTAATAGAGACGACAACTTTTACCTGGGGGATTCAGGGGAAGTAATAAACAGGCAAATCCTCGATTTTTTCGGTTTTGCCCAGGATAAAAGATACATTAATTATATATCCTCCATCCCGCAGGCAGATATATTTGTAGAGGAAAATGATACACTCTTTAATACGGATATCACTATTATCAAAACCCCGGGGCATACAAAGGGGAGTATCTGTCTTTATTCGGCAAAAGATGGCATCCTCTTTTCCGGGGACACCCTTTTTTACAGGGGAATAGGCAGAACTGATTTCCCGGACGGGGACCAGAATAGCATCTTACAGAGTATTAAATCGAAACTCTTTTCCCTTCCCGAAAATACAATTGTTTATCCCGGTCATGGACCTACAACAACTATTGGCGGAGAAAAAGAGGATTTCTATTTTTAAATATGTTAGAGCCTCTTGCAAAAATCCAATAGTATTTAAAGAATTTTTGCAAGAACCTCGTTAATATAAAATTATTAATTCTTCTTCTTCATTTTCATGAGTAAATTTCACATAAAGGGTCTGAATTGTTTCAGAATAGTGCCAGCCGGAACCGGTTCTTGCATATTCCGGATTATCCTCCAGGGCTGTCCCGCCAAGCATTAAAGAAGAAAAGGGTTCTATGCCCTGGATAAAGAAAAAATGGGTAAATCCTTCCGGATATGAAAAGGTACAATGCAGTTCAGTATCTGTCCTTTCCATCCGTACTTCCTTTGCTGCTGTCCAGAGCCAGGTTCCCGGTCTGATATCCGGGAACAAAGGTATTTCATGCGGTATATAACCATCCGGGATAATATAATCATAGACATCCTCCGGCGGGATGAATCCGCTCGAGTCATGTTTATAAAATGATTGTATGATTATTTCCCCGGGTAAAAATCCCTGTTCATCAGATAGAGACAGGGCAGATATAATCAACTTTTGTCCCAATATCAGAAAATCAGTATCCCCGGAAACTTCTGCCGCTTTTTTCAAAATATACCCTGCCCGGATCGATTCAAGGATTCTCGATTTCCCCTTTTCCCGGTCTGTCAGGAAAAGCCCTTTGTCTGTTTGAACAATAGATGGAACAAGATGGGTCAGGATAATATCCTTATATTTTCTGAAATATTGTTCTTTTGTATTCAGCCACTTGCTTACTTCACAGTATGCCTCGATCATACCAATACAGGTGGACATATCCGCGGAACCGGGGTTCGTGTTATTGACAATCCTTGAAACAAGTTCATCCACAAGTGATATATTCCCCCTGTCCAGTAAAAGAAGGATAATATTCGGGGTTTGAAATACGGCAGGGTTTTCTTCGAGGATGAGATTTTCCACCTTTTTAAGTAGAATACTGTCCTCCAGCCGGAATTTTTCAATTACCTTTTCCAGGTTTCCAAGAAAGGGACTTGTTAAAAAAGGGAGTATATCTCCCGGCTTTTCCCGGATATGCTTTTCAAAAGCAGTAACAATTACTATACCGGCCCTGTTATATTCTTTTCTTCTATATGACCGTATTTCCCTTGTTGTCAGGGATTCCCCGGATCCGGCTTTCATGGCTTCTGTTTCCAGGGAGGAAATCCTCAAAGATTCGGAAAACATCCCTTTTGCTATATGTTCACCAAACAGAAGAGTATTGTCTTTGTTCATCCATTTGCCCTGGCTTTCATTATAACGGACGGATATCCAGTGATCATATGCTTTTGATATATACCGGTTTACCCGTTCACTGTACTGGTTCTCTGTTATGGGATAAGTTTTTTCACAAAACCAGTAGAGATACGGATCCCTGTATTCCTTTTCTCCTTTTTCCATAGTCACTAAAGGCAAACCGTTTTTTTCAGAACAATCAAGAATAAGCAATTTGTTGTTTTCATCAATAGATGAGTTATACCCCAGGGAAAGAAAAAATTGTTCAAAAGAGGTCTGGCAGGAAATGACGGGAATTCCTCCCGGCTTTTTTTTATTTTTCCCCTGTATTCTATAAGGAATGAATAACTTTTCGATAGAATCTGTTTCAGGAGACTCTTTTAACGCAATAGCTACCCGGGATCCCTGGTTCCCGCTTACATTTATGCTTAAGGAGAACCCGGCTGTATACCTGATTTCGATATTTTTGTCAAAAACAGTATAGGTATCTATCCTGCTGTCCTCCCTCCTTCCCCCTTTGTACTCAATCCGGAAAGGGGAGGAACCTGAAAGTCCGAGAACGAATCCCCCGAAATGAATTTCCAGGTCAATGATCTCTGCCCGGGAAAACAGGGCGGTTCGTGATTTTGCCCCCTTTATGGTAAGGTAGCCTATTGAATCATTTTTCAGTGGATCTTTTCCCATAAAATGAAAAAGGAAAAAGATAATGATAACCAGAATATATATAACAGGAATAATGAAATATAACTTTTTTATCTTTTCGTTCATCAATTGTCTATTTTATCAATTGGTTTCTTTTAATTCAAGCTTGTATAAATAACTTACACCATATATTATACAAATCTATATAAGGAGGAACAATGTTAAAAAAATCATTATTCCTGTTATTTTGTATACTTTCTGTTTTTTTCTTTTTCATGATGGGTTGTATATCAACTCAAACGAAAGAAGAAGATCTTCCGTATGAAAGTATAAGCCATTATATTGTAATGGGGGAACCGGATAAAGCGTTAGAAGAATATGAAAAGGCTTTAAAGGAAGGACAGGATGAATCACTCCTTAAGATCATGTATGCCCGGCTGTTGATGCTTGCCGGAAGAAACGAAGAAGCAAAAAAAGAGCTTTCCCTGGTTTTGGAAAAGGAAAAAGAAAACCTGGATGCTCTTTTCAGTCTCGCATTGATTTATGGCTCCGAGGGAAACAAGAAAAAACAGAAGGAAATCCTTGAACGAATTCTTGAGATTGATGAAACATATGAAGCAGCACTCTCGAATCTCGGGGAACTTTACCTGGAAGAGAATGATTCAAAAAAAGCGACCGGGTATTTTAACAAGGCCCTTGAACATAACCCCGATAATTATGTTTCACTCATAGGATTGGCCCATACGATGATGAGGCGTAAAGAATACAGGAAAGCGATTGAATTATATAACAGGGCAATCTCGATAGACCCTGATTTTCTTTTTGCATACATTGACAGGGCAAATGCAAAAAAGCAGATTAAGGATAACGTTGGTGCGATTGACGATCTGACACAGGCGCTTGCTATAGAACCGGATTATTACTGGAGTTATATAGACCGGGGGAATTTATATATAAAAACAGGCAAAACAGACCTGGCAATTAAGGATTTTAATGAAGCTCTGAAGATCGATCCTGACTATTTTATTGCTTATGTCTACCTTGGCGGCATCTATTACACACAAAAAGACTGGGAAAATGCAAAACAATGTTATGAAAAGGTATTTGAATTAAAGCCAAAATACTTTTATATTTATGAATCCCTTGGGGTAATCTATTATATGGAAGAAAAATGGGACCAGGCAAATACTATGTTTAAAAAAGCATATGAGTATAACCGGAATGAACCTTCATACCTTCTTCTTGCTGCAATCTGCTATAAAAAGGATAATAAGAATGCAGCGGCAAAGAGTTTTCTGAACAAAAACCTTAGTTCTTTTCCCGGTGAAACCTGGTATTATGATATTGCCCGGTTCTATATTTTCCCGGATAATGATCTTGTTGCTAAAAAGCGGTATGGGGAGGAAAAAAACCGGATAACAAAAAAACAAATATTGTTTTATATATCTATCCAGTATCTATTACTTGGAGATATCAATTCGGCCCGGACTTTTTTACTTGAGGTTATAAACCTTGAAAGAAAAGATCTCCTGGAATATGATCTGGCCCGGTGGGAACTGGAAAGGCTTGGCGGCAAAATAGACTGGTAAATGGAAATAATAAGGAGTAAAGGTGAATGAATAATATTACAAGGGTAAAAATCGGTAACAGGGAAGTCATTTTACTCGGGACCGCACATGTGTCCGAAGAAAGTGTTAAAGAAGTGGAAAATCTGATCCGGAATGAAATGCCGGACAGGGTGTGTATAGAGATTGATAAATCACGCTATACTTCCCTGACAAAAAAATCGATCTGGAAGGAATTAAGTATTCCAGAGGTATTAAAGCAGAGAAAGGGATTTCTTCTCCTGGCAAACCTGATTCTTTCATCCTTCCAGAAAAGGCTGGGGCTTGATCTTGGTGTTAAACCGGGTGAAGAAATGATTAAGGCAATAAAAGTTTCAGAGGAACTGGGAATTCCTTTCTCGTTCTGTGACAGGGAAATCCAGACGACATTAAAAAGAGCCTGGTCCAAAACAGGATTCTGGGGCAAGAACAAAATGCTTGCAGCGATGATCAGTTCCATTTTTGTTAACGAGAAATTGACCAGGGAAGAAATCGAAAAGCTTAAGGAAAAGAGTGCCCTCCAGAATATGATGGAAGAGCTTTCTCAATACATGCCTTCTGTTAAAACCGTTCTTATTGATGAAAGGGACAGATTCCTTGCAACTAAAATATTCAATTCAGAGGGCAACAAGATCGTTGCAGTGGTCGGTGCAGGCCATGTGGATGGTATCGTTACCTGGCTGAACTCTCTTTATACAGGATCAGCTTCTCCTGATCTCTCGGATATTGATGTTGTCCCGTCAAAGTCTTTTTTATCACAGGTTGCACCTTTTATTATCCCGGTCATATTGGTAAGTATTATTATCGGCCGTATTTTCCTGAACCTGGGCGATCTTAATGAATTGTACAAAATGTGGAGTACCTGGATCATCATCAATGGGTCTCTTTCTGTTATCGGGGCTGTTATTGCGCTGTCTCATCCTGTTACGATTATTGCAGCTTTCTTTTTAGCACCTATTACTTCACTTATCCCGATTGTCGGTGTTGGTCTTTTTACCGGTCTTATTGAATATAAACTCAAAAAACCGAATGTAGATGACTTTGAGAAAATTAGTGAAGATATTACTACGTTTAAAGGATTTTATAAAAACCGTTTTATCCATATTCTCCTGGTTTTCTTTTTTTCAAATCTTGGAAGTGCAATAGGTACCTTTGTTGCCGGGGTTCCTATGGTCGCAGGTTTTATAAGTAACCTTTTCCGGTTATAATACTCATAAAAAGGGTGAGTAAAAAGCGGTTATATGATGGCTCTATTAATTACCAACATCCCCGGGAAGGATGATGCATTCTATCAAATTTTGTTTTCTTGCCTCCCTGATATCCGTTATGATTAATTTTTTTTGGGCTGTATCCAATTCTATTGATTGATTTACAGAGATGTATACTGATTTATTTCTGCCCGAATCCTTTGCATAATACAGGGCTGAATCCACCATACTTATGGTTTCCATGAAATGAATATTATCCGGATACTCCATATTTGCCGGGTAATTCATTGCCCCGATCGAACATGTCTTCTGGATAAACTCATCATTACCTAATTTAAACTGGTGATTTTGAATTTTTGCCCTGATTTCATCTATTTTTGTTATTGCATTATCATTATCATTATGAAAATTCTTAAAAATAATCATGAATTCTTCACCGCCAAACCGGATAATATGATCGTTTTTTCTCACATACTGTTTTAAAATGGCACTTAATTTCCTTATTACGATATCACCATTGATATGTCCGTAGAGATCATTCACTTTTTTAAAATGGTCTATGTCAAGAAGTAGAATGACATAATTATTAAACCTTCCCTGGGACCGTTTGTCATCATGCATTTTCTGATAAAGCAGATTTCTTTTAAAATTTTCTATTTCAGGCAAAATTACTTCCATTAGAAACCTGCGGTTTTTAAGACCGGACAGGCTGTCGGTAAATGATTTTTCCTTTAGTTTTGCATTTGCATTGTTCAATTCTTCCGTTCTTTTCGCTACTTCATCTTCCAGGATTTTTGCATGGTGAGTCACCGCATCCATAAGCCAGGCACCGGTAATGGAACGTGAAATTTTATTAGAGAGGAAATCGCAGGATATGGCATCAATTTCAGACAGGTCAAACAGGCAAAATCCTATTGGATCATAATCCTTGTGAAGAATTGTTATCAGTAATGTATTGGAATCGATTTCTTCCAGATTTACCGGTGATAAAGTATTTGTTTTAAAAAGAACCACATTCCGCCGGTCATTGAACATCTGGAGAAATATTTCCGAATATCTATAGAATGAACCTTGCTTAAAAAGCGAAATCTGGCATTTTATATGATTATCATGAAAGGTATCGATGATAATTCTTTTGATTGCATCTATATTAAATACGTTAATGAGTTGATCCCCGGTACGTTCAAGGATAGAATCGATAAAATCCTTATATACCAGTTCATTCGTTAAAATACGCACCTGGATTTGATAGAGAACCGAATGAAACGTATGCCAGACATGATGTATGACCTGGTTTTCAGCAGTGGAAAAACCGCTGTGAATATAGTTATCCAGTATTATTAAAAGAATGTTTGTCCACAGGGCGGGGCTTACCCCCTGTCTCATTGTCATATTGAACAATGCCGGGAATTTTTTCTGTATAGCAATGGGTGTGTTATGGATTATTGACTTTACTATCAATGTTATAGAAGAACGTATGTTCTTAAGAAAATTTGATGTACTATTCTTTATTAATGTCAGATTAAACTTATCACTAATTTCTTTGTAAATGACATTTATCAATGTTTCAAGGTCTTTTCCGGTCTTTTGAACAGGATTATGAAATAACTGCAAAAACCGCTGATTTACCGAACAGCCGCATGATTCCCGTAAAATAATGTTTGTCGGAATTGTATAAATATCATCCACCTCTTTATTCAATAACATTTTTTTCATTATCTGAACGGAAGTTTCACCCATTTCAAATAACGGCTGTCTGACAGTGGTAAGTGTCGGTGTAATACTTGTGCAGAGAGCAATATCATCATACCCAACGATCTTCACCTTTTTAAAAAATTCATTCTTCTTTTCCTTGAGTACTTCGTATACCCCGATACAGGTATAATCATCAACACCTGCAATTGAATCAAATTTCACTTTTTCCTTTAAAAGGCTGATGATTGCCCGGACACCGGATTCTTTCTGGAATTCCCCGGGATATATCAATTTTTTATCAATGACAATATGATTATCTGTGAGGGCTTCGCAATATCCATTGAATCTTTCCTCCGCTTCTTCATTTTTTTCCGGGCCTTTGATAAAAACAATCCTTTTGCAATGATGTTCTTTAATAAGATGTGTCACCAGTTTATATGTTCCGGCCTTATTGTTGACTACTATGCTGGGCATTCCCGGGACCTTAATCCCGATGCTTATTTTCCGGAAGTTATTGAATTGGGCAATGAAATTAATATAATTTTCAAAACCAATATAGTTGATTAATGAACCGCTGAAAAAAATAATACCGTCTATTATTTTATCCGAAATATGATTGTATATAAAGTTTTTATATTTCCCTTCTGCAACAGGAGAATCGAGGGGTCCTCCATTTATTAAGATTATTTTGATATTTTCCAGGGATGCCTGATACCGGATACCTTCAATCATCTGTTTCTGGTAAAAATCAAATAAATCCGAAACAAAAACGGCTATTTTTGCCGGTCTCTGGTTTTTTTCTGTCTTCTTTCGTCTGATCAAAATGAAAACCTTTATATAACAGTTAAATATTTCCGGCCCCAATTTTAGTCATTATAAAGTACTATGTCAAGATCGGTAATCCCTGATTCAGCAATTCTAAATATGAAACCACAGATTTCACAGATTTTCCTTAAATAATCGGTGTAATTCGTCAAAATCCGGGAAATCTGTGTTAAAATTCTCTTTTTATACCTTGAATAC
>JAFGQK010000237.1 GCA_016935735.1 Spirochaetales bacterium
CATTATTTTATTTTCGGTCTTTTATTTCTGTGTATTCAGTGTGTTCCGTGGTTTTTAAAACCTGTTATGGCGTTCGCACCCGGCAATAACAAAAAAGTTGCCTTTGCGCTAAAACCATGATATATTAACTATATATACAAAAATAATTTCCGGTAATGATTAAAAAAAATAAGGAGTTAAAAAATGTTCAGACAAAAAGGTATCATTATTCTGTTCATTATAAGTAGTATCGTGTTAAGCCATTCAGGTTGCAATATGGTGATTTCAATGCTTGATTCCAATTCACCACCTGTAGCAATCTCCTGTGAAGATTACGAAGTGTACGTAAACGACATTGCGTTGCTTGACGGTAAGGGTTCCTATGATCCGGATGAGGATACATTATCCTTTACCTGGAAACTCCTGTCAAAACCCCTGGATTCCGGGTTGCAAAATAAAGATATAATAAACCGGAATACGAAAGCCGGCTCTGTCCTGCTCGATAAACAGGGACTTTATAAGTTCAGGCTTACTGTTTCTGATGGCATTGAGAATTCAAGCACTGTGCTTTCTATTGCTGTTATACCCGAACCTGGTGCAGGGGGAACCCCGACTATTGAACCAGATAAAACCCCGACTCCCGGGGCATCTGCTACACCAACTGAATCACCACGGCCGGATCCAACCCCTCCATTCGGTATGGTGCTGGAATACCTCTGTAACGGGAATGCCGATGATTCAAGTGGATATGGAAATCACGGAACAGTATATGGTGCACAATTATTCCCGGATAGGGAAAATACGGCAAATAAAGCCTATTTTTTTAATGACTCGGATTATATTGATTGCGGGAATGGGTATTCACTCAATACGTATAATGAATTATCTATTGCATTGTGGATACGTCCCAATAATTTAAACAATGGTGTTATTTTAAGTAAAAGAGAAACCACGGATATTGGTTATGAACTCCGGATCGATTCGGGGAGTATTGCTTTTTCCGATGGGGCATTGATATTAATTGCATATATTGTTGGAGATGAAAAGCTTGATAAATGGTTTCATGTAGCAATTACCTGGCAGTCTTTTGATTCCCCTTGTATATATATTAATGGAGAAAAAGTGGGGGGAAACACCGGCTTGAAACAGGAAGATTTTTCCCCTGGTTCCGGTCCATTATTGATCGGGAAATCAGATATCCGCAGTGATGATTATTACCATGGAGCAATTGATGATCTCCGGATTTATGATCGTGTTCTTACCGGGGCAGAAATAATCGATATAATGAATACTACACAATAACCCCGGATTTCGGATATCTTATTCTAATCCCCTGGGAAGAACGATGTAATCTCCCGTATGAACACCGATTTCTTCGAGTATGCCCTGGTTTACTTCCAGGGCATACTTGTACGGGTATCGTGATTTCACAAGATCTGTTGACAGGGGGGTCATATCTTTTATATCAAGGATTTCTCCTTCTTCTGATAAGAAGGCAACAGACAGGGGGATGTAGGTGTTTTTCATCCAGAATGGAGTTTGTGCGTTTTGCGGAAATATAAAAATCATCCCTTCCCTGGGACCAAGTTTTTTTCTGTACATGAGTCCTGTTCTTCTTTGTTCATTTGTCCGGGCACATTCAATAGAAAAGCGGACACCTTTAATGAATATATCAATGGTCTCCCTGCTTTTACAGGAAAAAAAGAGACAGAATAACAGAGTTACCAGGATTACCAGAAAAATTTTTTTATTGAACATATACAGCCCATCCTTTCAAATATTCACCTTGCGGATGTACAAGTGAAAAAGGATGATCCGGGGATGAGTGCAATTCGCGGATAATCCGGACATCCCTTCCTGTTTGTACAGCAGCATCCTGTAATGTTTTAAAGAAAAGGTCCCTGCTTACTGCACCGGAACAGGAAAAAGTAAAAAGCCAGCTCTTGTCCGAAAGGTGTTCAAAAGCGTTTCTATGAAGAAAGCCATATCCTTTTAATGCACCATTTACTTCCTGTTTTTTTCTGGCAAAAGGCGGTGGATCACAAATAATAACATCATATATTCCTGAAGCCGGAAGAAAATGAAACACATCATCCTGTATCCATTCAAAGGCTGTTTTTAACCCGGGATTATTATCCATATTATAAGCAGCAAACTCAAGGGCTTTTTTCGATTGTTCGACAGAAATCACCTTTTTTGCCCCTCCTTTTGCTGCATGGAAGGTAAAAGCCCCTGTATAAGAAAAAAGGTTAAGCACTGTTTTATTATGACAATACGATGAAAAATGGATTCTTGCATCACGCTGGTCAAGATAAAAGCCTGTTTTTTGTCCTTCGAGAATATCAATGGAAAAAATAAGCCCATCTTCTTCGATTTGTTCAAGTCCTTCCCCTTTTTCTTTTATATAGCCGTTTTTTATAGCTATATTTTCTTTACGTGCTGAATATTCATCCCGCTTAATAACTATTTTATTTTCCGGGAACAGGGAAAGCAGGATATCTATAATATTCGAAATGTTTTTTTCAATTCCTCTAATAAGCGGACGTACGACAATTGTTTTATTATAAACATCCACAATCAAACCGGGGATAAAGTCGCCTTCTGCATTGATGAGTCTGTAGCCGTTAGAAGGAATAAAAAGATTTTTTCTTAAATGATAGGCATTCCTGATTCTTGTATGTATCCAGTTATCCGGGGGCTTTTCCGGTCCAAAGGAAATGATTCGCACGGCAATAAGACTTTGAGTTGAATAAAAACCATAACAGAGGATGCTGCCGTCTTTTGTACATACAGGAACAATATCTCCATTTTCCGGGTTTCCCCTGATGTCTTCAATTGCTCCGCGGTAAAGCCAGGGATGTTTTTTATTAATAAGGAGTTCCTTTTCTTTTTTTATAACGACCATATTTCCCCGGCTTAGAAATCCTCTAAGAATTTTTCTCTTGTGATTTTCTCTATATCTTCCTCGATTTTCCCCGATTCTTTCAGCTTTTCAAACACTTCCCTGTCAATATATTTTACGGTAAGAGGTTTTTCAAGGGACAATCTTATGTTGGGGAAAACCCATACTACCTCTGTGGGATCCAGGGATGTTGATTCCCCGTATTTCCCGGTAAGGGTGGTAAACATTGTATAATGGTCCAGTTTTGCCTGATCCAGCTCAATAATGATAATATAGAGCTTCTTTTCATTAAATTGAAAATATGCACGTTTAATAAACAGGTTCCCTGCACATTCGATAAGGTCTCTCTGTGATTCAGGTAAAAATGAAACATCCGGATCTCCCCTGTAATCGAAAAATGGGTCATCAAGTAGGAGGTCTTTGACCGTATCGATATGCATACCAAGCTCAATACCTCGAAACCCTTTGGGCCCGGTTGGACTGGTTCCCTGGGTAAACCCGGTACAGGGCAAAACAACGAGAAAAATGATGAAACATGAATATAATACCCGGGATAATTTCATAAGCACCTTTATTGTGACCACCTTGTTTCTTTTACAATTGAACTTCAACTATGTTGAAGATCACCTTGTTTCTTTTACAATTGAACTTCAACTATGTTGAAGATCACCTTGTTTCTTTTACAATTGAACTTCAACTATGTTGAAGACCACCTTGTTTCTTTTACAATTGAACTTCAACTATGTTGAAGACAGGGCAATACTTAATGCAGTTGAAAGTTTTAACACATCCTGATTCCCCTTCCTGATACGGCGGCAGAGGACAACTGCAATCTCGCGGAGAATTTTATAGCCGATTTCCGGGTGTTCGAAACAGAGTTTTTCAAAATCCTTTCGTTTTATTGCATAAAGCAGGCACCTGGTAGATGCGGTTATGGTAGCACTTCGCGGTGATTCTTCAAACATCGCCATTTCACCGAAAAAAGAGACCTTTTTTGAATCCAGCTTTACCATGGATTTTTCCGCACTGCTGAACCCTTTTTTCCCCAGTTTCAGGGTAAGGTTTTTTGTTACATTCACCTCGCCTTCTGCAAAGAGATACATCATATCTCCAATTTCCCCTTCTATGATAATAACCTTGTTTGCAGGAATTTCCACTGGTTTTGCAATATTCCACACAAGATCAAGTTCATCATCAGTAAGGCTTGAGAGTATTCCTACACCTTTTAAAAACTCTTTTACTTTCTTTTGTAATCCTTTTGTCATACTACTCATCTCCTGCTATAAAACTCCCCTGTTTTAACTGCCAATGACAAATGCAATATCTGTTTCATTTAATATATAATCCTGTGCAGGATTCAGAAGGATTCTCTGTTCTTCCTTTTCCTCTTCAAGAGTCACCTCGGCTTCGCGGAATTTCTTTTTTATGAACTCATCGATTGCATCCGAACCTTCAGATAAAAGATCATCAAGGGTCATTTTCTTTTCTTCACTTAACACACCGATGACAATACCCCTGCCTGTGGAGTAGAAGAAATCGAGTAATTCTTTGAAACTTTTACCGATAAACGGTGAGGGTACGGGAATCTGCCTTATCATATTTTTACTTTCAAAGGAAAGCATTTCTTTTATAAGCAGCGGGATACCTGAATGGTAGGCAGATGTTGAAAGCAAAAAACCATTAAACTCGCCATTCACCAGTATTTCATCCACCTTTGCACGGATTAAATGCTGCCGGTTTTCCGCATTGACGAGTTCCGCACTCGTCAAAAGATCGCTGTTCAGGGATTTTATTGCAAGAGTTGCAAGAATTGTTCTCTCATCAGCCTTGGTTAATGTATTCTGGCCGGATATATCAGAGAGTATGATCGCAGCTTTAGCTGTCTGAATTGCACCGCGAATAAGAATTTTTTCATTGGTAAAATCACCCCGTACAAAAGAAAGATGAAGGTCGGGAAATTTGACATGTATCGCCTGGAATTCTTCCGGGGTAAGCTGGTTGATGAGCACAATTTCAACTTCCATTTTTGAAAGTTTTATGAGCCCTTCCAGGATATTTTCTGCATTATTATTCCATCCGCAGATAATAATATGATTTCTTGTTGTAATTGTCTGCAAGCCTTTCCCCTCCTTTAGTTTTTTATCCACAAAGATACTTGCGATTGTCCCTGAAAGGGTTGATGTGACAATCACCCCGATGAACATGAGAAAAATGGCAAATATTTTTCCGATTTCCGTTACAGGGTATTTATCCCCATAACCTACTGTCGTAATGGTTACTACTGTCCACCACAATCCGTCAAAAAATTGGGAAAACATCTGGTTACTATCGCCGACAACTTTGCCCTGTTCGACAAAGAAAATAAAAACACCTCCGGGAAAAATAATAATGAGTACAAAAATAATGAGTTTGGGTAAATTTTCTTTTTTCAATGTGAGATAAAGGTTTTTAATTTTTGCTATGAATGAGGGCTTAAGCCGTTTAATCCTTTTTTTATCCATCCTGGATTCTTTTGCCGATTTTATGTACTGCATCTTCTGCCTCTTCTTTATCTTTATCGGTGAAAAAGGCATGAAAATTGATAGCAGGAATTCTTTCACTATGGTTTTCCGTAAATGATAGGTGCAGCGGAAACCCCGGATTTTATTATCAGTTTAATCACAAATACTCTTCAGTGATTGTGTTAATTCCTTAATGCCGGCTGCCTGTAATAACGTTATTTGATTGTCTTTATTCTGCATTTTCCTGGCAATCTTGGACAGAATTTCGATATGTAAGTCGTTTATTGCTGACGGAGATAAAAGGAAAAAGATGAAATTGACAGATTTTCCATCCGGTGAATTCCAGTCGATTCCTGATTTTGATAATCCAAATACCAGTACCGGCTCACTCACTGTATGTATTCGAACATGCGGGATCGCAACCCCGTCTCCTATAGCTGTCGAATATTCCTGCTCCCTGGAAATAATTTCTTCTATGATCTCCTGGGCATTTATATTTTTTACATATGATGAAATTCTTGAAACGATATTCTTTATTGCATCGTATTTATCAATTTCTTCTAAAAGAATAATCCCGGAATTGACATTGATATACTTAATGAGTTTAACATCCTTTCGCTTTTTTAATGCGAAACTCATCCAGGGGCCCATCAAAATAGATGAAAAAACCGCACTGCAAACAATGGCAATAAATATGGGTGGTGTAATAAGACCTAATTCCATTGCCATAAGAGCGACGACGATTTCCATCATACCGCCGGGAGTGTGGGCAATCGCTATTAATGCTTTATTTATCTTTGGTACCCTGGAAAATGTTACGCCAATCCATGCCCCTAAGAACCTGCCGGCAATACCAATAAGAGTTACGAGTGAGACAAGGAAAAAGTCGAAATTCGAGATAAAGTCGATTTTAAGGCCAATATTTACAAAGAATACCGGCACGAATAATGAGTGAACCATTTGTGAAATAATAGATCGTGTTTCCTCTTTGAGGTTCCGGGCTTCACCGACAACGACACCTGCTATAAAAAAGCCGAACAAGGCATGGATACCGATCTTTTGTGTTATTGCCCCAAAGACAACGCCGACAAGACAGGCAAAAGTAAATGATGAAGCAGGTTCGGGCAGATTCTTTTTCCGGAAAAAATCAATTGATTTATTCGAGAGGAATCTCCCGGCTGTTAATGCAAGGAATGAAAATCCGATTGTCACCAATAAAATTATCAATACATTCTGAATGTTAAAAACGCTCTGGGCAAATAATCCTAAAATGATAGTAAACAAAGCCCATCCAATAATATCATTTACTGCCAATGCGGACATTGTCAAATAACCAAGATCTGTTTTTAATAAATTCAAATCATGAAGAATTCTCGAGGCGATCGGCATTGCACTTATTGTCATAACGACTGCCATGAATAATGCAAATTGTATTCTTTTATCGACATGAACAAGGTAACTTGCCGGAAGGAAATAACAGGGAATAAATGCAATGATCATGGGGATGATAATATCTGTAAGAGCGATCAATAAAGCATTTCCCTTTTGTTTCCAGGCCGAGGAGAAATTAATTTCAAGACCGGTGTCCAGTAAAAGAAACAATACCCCGATCCATGCCACTGTTTCCAGCATATTCTGCTGTATCAGATCATTAGGGAATATCGTGGAAAACAATTCCGGAAAAAAACGTCCCAGGATTGTAGGGCCAAGCAGGATCCCGATTAATAACTCTGCGGTAAGGACCGGTTGTTTAATGCGGCGGAATAGTTCGCCAATAAAGCGTGAAAGAAATATGATGATGCCTAACTGTATTAAGAATAAAAGTATGTGTGATTCATTCAGGTAATGCATTCCCTTTTCCTTTCTTATTTTTAGTGGGCATTACTGAACCAAATAATCCATTTTATTGGTCCCTTGCAGGATAGCTTATATCCTTATTCTTTTTAAAAGCGGATAAATTCCTTTATATACATTAAAAATCTGTTGATATTCACGGTGCTGCGCCATATCCGGTTCAATGATTCTTTTTATTCCCGTCATCTCTTTTGCGGCCTGTTTGAATGAGGAATACATACCGGCACCCACTGCCGCGGCAATCCCTGCTCCCAGGCAGGATGCTTCTGTATAAGCGGGAAGGCATATATTCTTGCCGGTAATATCCGCGATGATATGGCACCAGAAATCGCTGGCAGCCCCCCCGCCGATTGCAGCAAGGTCATGGACTTTTGTTCGAATCGTTTTTTCCACCAGGGTGAGGGTGAACAATAATTCGAAAGCAATACCTTCCAGTATAGCCCTGTAAAGATGAGCACTGGCATGAGAAGAAGAGAGCCCGATAAATGCTGCCCTGGCATCACTATCCCAGTAAGGATTCATTACACCGCACAGGTAAGGCAAGTACAGGAGGTTTCCACTTCCGGCAGGGACCTGCCGGGCGCCCTGTTCCAATTCCCGGTAAATCCCGGGTTGTGCAACAGGGTCTGTTCCCAGGATATGTTTAATGAACCAATCGATGGCGAAAGTACCGGCCCGCAAGCTGCATTCATAGTAGTATCCTGTATCCGCACAGGTATTCAATGTGCGGAATGCATTTGTTGTCCGGTACTGTGTTCCATACACCCCGGATACCACCGCGGTTCCAAGGTTTAGATAAGCACACTCGGAAGAAAGCGCATTTACCCCCGATCCGGCAGCCTGTCCATCACCCCCCCCGGCAATGACCAGGGTGTCTTTCATTAACCCGGTTATGGCAGATACTTCCCCGGAGAGCGTACCCAGTACCGTACCGGGAGGAAATACCCGGGGCAATTGATCCTCCTCCAATTCAAGAGCTGAAAGAATAACCGGCGACCATTTTTTCTCTTTTAAATCATATAATCCCAGGGGATCTGCACTTGCACAACTCGTTTTAAAAGAACCTGTTAATTTCCATACAAGGTAGGTGTGTACATCGCATATCTTATGGATTTTTTCGAACAGGCCGGGTTCATTCCTTTTCATCCATGCAACACGGTATACCACCGGAGCATAGTCCACCGGCTTTCCTGTAATGCGATGAATGTTCTTTTTCCCGATTTTCCTGGAAAACCGGGCAACTTCATCTTTGCACCGTTCATCCAGCCATACGATTGCAGGTCTTAGACAATCCAGATTTTGATCCAATGGAACAAAGGTTTCTCTCTGGTTGGATATTGCCAAACCTTTAATTGTTTCCGGGTTTACCTGCCGGGCGATATTCCGTAAAACTCTATATGCAGAAGTCCACCATTCATCCGGATTCTGCTCATAATGGTTTGCCTGTGGAGAAGAAAGGGAAACAGGCTGCCGGGCATACGCCAATACCTTGCCTTTTTTGTTAATGGCAATAGCCTTGGTTGCCGTGGTGCTTGAATCCAGACCGATAACGCAAGATTCTTCTTTCATCGTTTTTATCCGGAAGTATATAATAATCATTTCAATAATTTCATGCAAGGGTGTAAAATTTTCCTGAAAGTGGGAATTTTACTATCAAAACCCGTGCCGCTGCTAATAACAGTCATATTGATGCAATATAAAAAAATAGAAAGACATTACTCCGGGTGTTAAGTAAAGCAGGGGATAAAAAAGGTAACTGTTATTATGATGATATTGGGAATGCACTCCTTATCACATAATCCTCATTGCGAAACAACCTGTCCTGTGCTATAGTTTTAATAAATGAGTCAGAAACCTCTGTTCCTGCTTTTTCTCTTTCTTATTCCTGGAAGCCTTTTATGTCAGGAACCGACTCCCCTGCCCATGGAACCTACTGCCTTTCCTGAAGAAACCATTCCCCCTGCCGGGCCCCAACCTGAAGAAACCCCTTTACCGGTTGAAGACATTCCTCGACCTGAAGAAACACTCACGCCAGGTGAAACATCCCCTTCCCTCCCTGAAGAAGCACGGGAAGCAATTTTTGACTTTAACATAGGGGATGCAGAAGTGGATTTTTATCTTGAAGGTTCATGGCTTCTTACTTTCTTTGCTGCTACAGGACTTTTGATTACACCGGAAGGAGATATCCGGCCCCTTGATTTATTTCCTGCTTTTGCAGACGGATTTTATTTTCAACAGGAGCCGAACCTTACCCTTTCTGTCTGGATTCTGGAGAAATATTTTCTCGAGGTTACCTACCAGGGGAAAGATAAGGACAATCTCTTTCTTACAGGATACGAGGGCGGTGAGGAAGATTTGATCCGTCATGTTTATGTCGGGAATACAAATATCACATTATCCCCATCCCCTTACCTGGAAATCCCGGAGACCGGGAATTCCTCTATCGGGACTCATACATTGATACAGACCCCGGCATCACAGCATGAATTATTACTCCGGTATGATTATAATACATCCGGGAAAAAGATATTTAAAGGCAGGAACGAGGTCGTGGAAATCCGCTATTCCCCGGAAGAATATAAAAGGGGGAGATATTTTAAACTCCCGGATAATAATATAAAAGAAGCAAAGGTATATCTCCAGGATCCCTATGGCACACTCACAGATCCGGCAGGGAGGAAGTTTAAAAAGGCAGATGCACGGGATATTATCCTTGACACGGACAGGGGAAGCCTGTTTATAAAAGAAGAAATTCAGGGTAGAATCCTGGTTTATTATTCAAAAAATGATGCCCCGGTAGGGGATCCTGCCAATGGAATCGATGCCCTGGTAGGAGAGGATATTGGTGACAATTCGAAAATCGATGTCGATGCAGACCCGGTAGATTTTTCTTTCGGCCTGATAGAACACCTGGGTCAGGATATGACAGACAGGGAGGTGATGTTAAGCAATGGACTTTCCTGTCTGCTTCTGTATGAACCCGGGCTTTTTTCTCCCTTTGACATTTCAAGCACCTATGAAGTATCGGATGATCTACCTGACAGCCAGTGGATGGTGGAAACGAGTATTGTTAAAAAAGGAACATATATGGAATTTCCATTAACCAGATCTGTATTGTTTACATGTGACAGGGAAAACAAGCAGATCATTGTTTATGCAGATAATAATCTCGGGGAAAATTTCAGAAATCTTTATCCTTTTATCGATACATCCCCGGATATCTATGGACCGGGAATCCCGGCGAACCATATATCGTCAGGCTATGAAATCCTGCTTGAACTCCTCTATCCTGTTACAGAGTATTATCTTGATCCTGATGTTATCCCTGGTTCTATACGGGTTATCCGTAATGGCATTGAAGAGAAACGGTTTCTTGCGGATTATGAATCGGGAATCATTACTTTTCAGGTGGATATTCTTCCCACGGACAGGCTTGTCATCTATTATAAAAGAAAATTCGAAAGCTTTGATAATGGAGATATTATATTCGGCTGGAAGAACAAGATACATTTTACCGACACCACCTTTTTAGAGTTATCAACAGGTCTCAAGTGGAATGCAATCCCGGGAACATACACGGAAAAAGCTTACTCAAAAACAGGGTCGGTCCTGGGTCTTTGCTCTTTTCAGACCAGTATGGATCATTTTGATCTGGCAGTAACCGGGGCCGCATCATTAACAAACCCGGATACTACCGGGATATTCCGGCTTCTTGGTATGGAAGAGACAGGACTGGATATTGCCCTTTCCGAGGAAACAGCATGGCCATGCTCTGTTCCGGCAAATCATGGTGCAGAAATCTTCCCCGGAACTGAAAGAGGAAAGCTTTTTTATAAAGATTACAGGGAATATGGAATAAACGGTAATTATACTCTTAAACCCATAACATGGGATATACCTGACGATCATATTTTTTCCTATAAAACAGGTTCAAAACCCGGTCCTTATCTTGTAGCGAATGCCTCTTCCTCTTCCACAGACAGCAGCCTTGTCATGGATTTTGAGATCCCGGCAGATAAAAAATGGACCGGCATACAAATTCCTGTTATCCAGGGCAAGGGAACAATGGACCTTTCACATATCTCTTCCCTATCGCTTTCTGTAATGGCCCTGGATCTTACCGGGGATATAAAGGTATATATCCAGACAGGTGAAATAACAGAGGATATAGATAATGACGGTCTTCTGGATGAAGAACCTTCACGTACAGCCACAGGTTTTATCTTTAATGATACCTCCAATGGCGTAAATCTGAAAATAGGAAGCGGATCGAAAAATAAGGGAAACAGCAGAAAGGACAGTGAGGATGTTGACGGGAACAGGTTCCTCGATCCCGAAGTTGAAGACCGGCTTGTATCAAAGGATACAGGGCTTACCCTTTCAGCAGGAGATACAACATGGCAACGATTGAATATCTTTTTTACTGATCCGGAAAAAGAGCAACTTGCACGATCGAGGTTTATACGGATAGTAATAGCAAGTGAGGAAACTGGTTCTGTAACCGGGAAATTACTCATCGATAAAATTTTTCTTGCAGGGGAAATCCGCTGGCAGAAGAAATGGCTCGGCAGTGGTTCGATGAGTACGGAAGAACTGGAAGTGCGGGAAATTTATGAGAGTTTTGCAGTGAATAAACCGGATTCCCCGCTGGATTCTCATGAACCTGAGGTAAGATCCATATTTCATTCCAGGGGTGAACCACAGAAGGTTCTTGAGATTCAATGGGATCATATAGAAGAAGGAGAAGGATGGGAACTATCCCATTCAGGATTACCCCAGGTTGAAAGTATCCGGTATGAAGAACTTTCCCTGTATATCAGGGTTCCTGAAACACCGGATTCGGATGAACAGCTTGCCTTTTCACTCCTCGATCATCTTGACAGGGGTATCCGTGTAGAATTACCCCTGGAAAGAATATCTGCATGGAAAAAGCTCACGGTAAATCTGAAAACAAAAAAGGCATATCTGGATTCGGAAGAGATTGATGCAGAACTCGAAATAGACGGACAATATATGTCATTTACAACATTTTCCGTTTCCCTGGTCAATTCCGGTATACCGGAGAGTTCCGGCACCCTCTATATAGATGAAGTCCATCTTACCTCACCGCAATTGGAACTGGGAGCAGCGGTTACCCTGGAAACAAAGGCAGAAATCCCCGGTCCGCTTCTGACATACCATGACTTTCCCATTCTTTCCGATTTTTATATAAGTGAAAAAGCATCTTTTGTCACAAAAGGATTCGCACCTCTCTACGGGCAGGCAGCATCTGCAATGGTAACACAATCACTTACCGAAATATCCCTGGGTGTGATGTTCACCAAACTGGATATGGACCTTTCCATAACCGGTGAGGATGATGAGTTTTCCTGGGCAGGGGGACATTCATTAACCATACCAGGGAACACATTTCCGGTTCAATTTATTGACGCCTATACTATTACCCCGGGGGTATCAGGAAATAATTTTTACCGATCCAATACATGTACGGTAAAAGACAACGATGATACTACTGTTTTTTCCCTTTCCACTTCCTCATATACACTCGATACGATCCTTGTCCAGAACTGGGATATGAGAGTTTTGCTTTTATACAGGAAGCTTGTATCATTCTCGTCTTTATGCTCATATCTTGTCTCTTCGGATTCATTTCAAAATAAAGACAACTGGTACATTCCTGCATGGTTTTACGGATTTCAGTACATTATCCCGGTAGAGAACGACATACTGGATGAAAGGTCGGGCAGGCTTTCTTTCGATTTTTCCCTTAACAGCAGGCCTGTCGGAACAGGACTTGCCGGGAAAATACATATCGGGAGTAATACTATAAAAGAGAACTATCGAAATTATGTAAGCAATACAGATCTTCTCCTTTCATTCCCGGTCACCCTGGTACCATCAGAAACACTTACCTTTATTCTTACCCCATCTTATTCCAGGTTTTTTTCTGTTACGACGTTTCTTCCTGAACAGGGAACTTATTCAGATGATGTGCAGCAATGGGGCAACGACCTTGAAGAACATACCTACCTTTTTAACCAGGTTCCTTTTATTGAACTTTATTCAGGTGAAACAGAAAAAGTATTCACCGGGATAACCGGGAAACTGGATACTGATTCTGTTGCTTATACACCGGTATTCGCTTTTTCCCTGGCAAAAGAATCACCAGGCTCCGGTCTTTTCGATCTGTTTCTCCCATCATCCCTTGATTTTTCGATAAGCAAACGGTTTCAGAAAAGTTTTGCCTTGTATGATTTTTACCATACGTACACTATCTCGGCGCAATTCAGTGCCATTAACCTTTTCGGGAAATTCGGGGCATATTCCCTGTTTGATTTCTATGCTGTAGATGAATTTCAAACAAATGCCACTATAGAAATCATAACCAGGGACGAAGAAATCCAGTATGGATACGAGTTCATCAATTTTATCAGTTTTACGGACAGTAAGCAAAACAAGTTTCTTATAGAAAACCATCTCCTTCTTCACCAGGACGATTTCTTCGATTTTATTGATTTTGGGTCTTTATCCTATGAATGGAATATTATCCCTGAAAAACATTTCCCACTCCCGCTTATCCCGAAGGAAGTGGTAGACAATAGCTACTATACTCACGTGGAGAGTCTTGCTTATTCCCTGAACAACTATGATAATCCCGAAATTCTTTCAGAGATCACCATTACATTGAGTCATGCCACATTTCTGCAGTTTCCGCCAAACGGATATATAAAAGCGGGATTTTCACTGGGGTATAATGTAGAATCGGCCACACCGGATTACCAGGACATCCAGGCAACCAGGATTGCTTTCCAACTGGGTCTTGAATCACAGATACAGTGGTAAAACCGGAATAGTCAGATTCCATCTGCCCGTTTCCAGTTCTTTCTCCACCCGGTGGCAGGTTCTTCTTTCAATTCGGGTTTTTTCCCGGTACAGACACCTTTCACGAAAGCCCGTATTGTTTTGTTTTCACCCGGCGGTATTTCATTTTCCAGGATATCGGCAACAGAAGGATGGTTCCAGTCATCAAAAGAAAATATCATTTCAGCAGATGCGGGCATCTGGAAGACCTGCTTCAGATGGGCTTTCGTGCTGAAAAGATACCCTGCCGGAACAGTCTCACACAGGTAAAACAGGAGAATAGCCTCGTCAGGCGGCTTTTTTAAACTCGAATTCCGGTATAGTTCGCATTCATCAATATAATCCTGACTTACCGTAATAACGAAAGTCTTTTCCCTGCACGTTACGTTCACCGGCTGGTCCGGTTGTAATGTAAATCGTTCTATTCCGGGGAAATGATCATAAAAATTAACATAAATGCCATTTCCATTACAAAGCCAGTCGGCCAGCGGAAAAGTCCCGATTCCCACAGCAGCATTTTGAATTGCACCGGTTCCTGCATTGTATTCCACCAACTCGAATACAAGACAAACACCATTATCCGCTTTAAAACCATTTACCCGCATAAGACCGGTTATCGAATGTAATGACTCAAAGGTATCCCATACAGGGAATTGATAATCGGAAGCTGCTTCATCCAGTTCTGTTAACAGGGCTTTCTCCTGATTCTTTACAGAAAAACCAGTCCCTGCCTTTTTAATCACCTTTTTCGTATAAAAGGAGAATAGTTTTGTCGGGATATCCTTTATCCAGCCGGGAAGGTCTAGGGAATTGTTCTCTCGCAGGTCAAGGTGATGAAGATGCTTTATCTGTTTGAATGAAAAAGGCAGGCAGGTAAGATACTCATTCCAGGCAAACCTGATTCTTTTCAGCCGGGTAAGCTTACTCATACTTTCCGGTAACTCCCGGAACATGCTGTAGGTAATTTCAATATCCTGTAATGAATCCATTTTTCCTGTTGATGGAGGTAAGGTGTCCAGGCTTTTATTATCGTTTATGAAGAGGGTTTTCAGGTTTTTGAGTTCCCCGATTTTTTCCGGCAATATTTTCAGGTTCTTATTTCGTGCAATATGAAGCAACTCCAGGCTGGATAAACGGTGTATTTCTTCCGGTACTTCATCAATACCTGTATCAACAATTTTCAGCGTTTTAAGCGTTGTCAACTGACCAATGCTTGCAGGAATTTCCCGTATATGATGTCCCTCAATAGAAAGTGATTCTAATCCCGAAAGCTTGCCAAAATTTTCAGGGATTTCTTTTACGGAAAGATCGAGCACTTTCAGGTGAGGTAAATGACAGATTTCTTCCGGCAATTGGGCAATAGTACTTGTATGCAATTCTTCTAACGACACACATTCACCAAGACTTGCAGGAAGATGTATCAGTTGTTTATTATTGGAAATATCGAGTATTTTTAGCTTTTTCAACCTGCCGATGCTTTCCGGTAATGTCGTTATAGCCGTATCATTGAGGTAGATCTTTTCAAGACAAGAAGCATTCCCGATTCCCCCGGGGATTCCAGTTAAATTTTCCCCTGATACATAGAGTTCCTTTAATCTCTGCAAATGGCCAAAGCTTTCGGGAATAAAACCGGTCCAGATGCTTAAGAATTCAAGATGTTCCAGGTTCCCGAATTCGTCAGGAAGTCTTGTTATTGAAGTTCCCCAGAGATGAAGGCTTTTAAGATTTGTAAGCCGGAAAAGTGTATCCGGTAATCCGGTGAACGGATTCGATGACAAATCAAGGATTTCAAGATTTTTTAATGCACCAATATGTTCAATGGATAGGAGTTTATTGGCACTTATATTCAATTCTTTTAAATGGATAAGCTTCCCAATTTCTTCCGGCACAACCGATATATCATTATCATATAATGAGAGCTTTTCAAGAGAGGTACATAGAAAGATTTGTTCAGGGAACGCCGAAAGTTTCCGGCCCCTTAAATATAATTCTTTTTCATTCCCTGTTATTTCTTTATACATACAAAGTGATTTCCCGAAAACAGTTTAATCGTAATGTTCGTTATACATGAATAGTGCAATTGATATCAATATAGTCAGAAATTGTGCAAAAATCAATTGTCATAATACTACAGGAATTTTATCGTGATTTTTTTTATAAAAAAAGAATAAAAATGGTCAGTTGAACAGTAAAGCCGGGAATATGGGAAAAAAAATAAAAAAATTGCTTTTTTATGCATGCAGGACGATATTTTGGGGCGTTATATATTACAGAAATATCATTTTGTAAGGAGGATGAAATGGGCCCGCCGAAACTGCATGAATTTCATTTTGTTATCGGTAACCGTATGAGAATACGTCTTGAAGAACTGGATGTTTTTGGAAAATCAGGTAACATTTCAGGAATTATTGTAAGGATTCTCCTGCTGCTTGTGCCAGTCATAAAACGGGAGCATGACCGGGGAAAGCAGCGGGAAAGCCGGTACGAGTATGTGTCTCCCGACCGGAAGGAAG
>JAFGQK010000238.1 GCA_016935735.1 Spirochaetales bacterium
AATGAACAAGGTACCTATCAAATTATATCCTTCTTGTTTAAATATTTCTTTCATTATTACTCCTTAATCAACATGAAAGTACATCAAACAATTGTCTGAAATTGACCATTAATTAACAAGAATTAATTATCCAGACAGGGATTGTTGAAGAATTCATATTTTCAGAGTACATAGTGGAGTGCCCCACTGTAATTTCTCCTTGACAAAAGATTACCAGTAATGATACAATAAGCCATGAAATTATGAAAACCAGGCGGTTTCAGGAATATGTAGCAAAAGGTATTGCCTGCATCTCGACATGTCAATATAAGGAAGCAATGAAATGTTTTGACAGTGCACTTGATATTGATGACCAGGATATAGATATATGGCTGGAAAAAGCAGATGTCCTTATTCACCTTAACAGGGAAGAAGAAGCCCTGGAGTGTTATGATAATGCCCTTAAAATAAATCCCCATAATCCGCTCATCTGGCATAAAAAAGGGTTGCTTTTTTATGAATTAACTCAAATGAAGAAAGCAATCTGGTGTTATAACCAGGCTCTTCATCTTAATCCGGAATATATAGAAGCCCTTGAGAGTAAGAAACTCGCATTGTCAAATCTCGAACAGTATGATGAGATTTCATACGATTTCGGCCATCCAACAGAGATTGAGGAAGATATTGACGATATCTATAAAGATGTAAAAACGGCAATAACTACGTGGGATCATCTTTCTGAATATACAGGATATATCATCAATCACAAAAGGGATTCAAAAAAATACAGGGATTCGTGGTACAAAGACGGTATGGATCTGCTCAACTCCGGCCGGTACCAGGAGGCGATTGATTGTTTTGATTCTGCTTTAGAGGAATATCCTTTTTACGAACCTGCGCTTTATGAAAAAGCCAGGTGTCTGCTCTTCTTAAAAAAATACAAACAGGCTGCTTTTGTTTTTAACGAAGTTACTAAAATAAATAAAACCCATATAGATGCATGGTATTTAAAAGGATTTACTCATTCGCGGCTTGGAGAATATAAAGATGCACTGGTTTGTTTTAATAAGGTTATTAAATATAACGAACAAAAAGGCGATATATTATTTCATAAAGCGTATGTTCTTTATTGTCTGAAGCGATACGATGAATGTATTTTGTGCTGCAAACGGATAATAAAAGATGGCCGGAAGTGTTATATAGAGGCCAGGGAATTGCAGAACAAGGCTCTTATGAAATGCGGCAGGTATGAGGATATTATCCGCAGTTATGATCAAAGAATAAAACAGGATAAATATGATATAACGTTATGGTATGAAAAAGGTGTGTTTCTTAATAAAATAGGAAAATACAGGGAAGCCATTGACTGCTTTAATCATGTTATTGAAACCGACCAGAAGGATGATTCATCATATTATCAAAAGGCTTATGCCCTTTATAAACTGGCCTCGTATAAAAAAGCCCTCTTTTCCATTGTATGTGCACTTGAACTGTATAAAAATGAAAAGACTTATCATGCATTAAAAGAAAAAATACTCTTAAAAATAAAGGAAAAGAAATAATTTCATAAGGAGTTCTCTTTTCATGCTCAAGAAAAAGATCATATTATGTATGCTGTTGTTGACCTGTATATGGGGCATTTCCCGGCTTTTATTCCCTGTTTCCGTGAAATCTGTGGAAATAATAAACCGTCTTATTGATCTGTTCATGATACTCCTTGCTGTTATAAACCTTCTTATTATCCGCTATATTTTTATTCTTTTTTTAAGAATAAAAAATGAAATATCCGGTGAGGTACCGGTGAAAAGTATTATCCTTTGTCTTGTCTGGGGGATAATGGCAAATACTCTTTTTTGTTTTCTTATGCTCCCATTCTGGATGTATGCCTTTATCCCGGTAGCACTCTGTCTTTACTTTGTCAAAATAAGTAAAATAAAATGGGGGATTTTGTTTGTCCTGATTACATTTATCGTCACATTAACCGGAATACTCTCCATACCCTTTTTTTTCTGGCTTATCATGGGGTGTGTCACCGCATTTATATATAAAAAACCCCGCTGGATTCACTATACACTCTGCGGGACGATTGCAGCCGTTTTTATTGCAATAAGCTTTACAGGACTTTTCGTATGCCACGAGATTGAAAAGGACGATGATCAGCATTTGATTTATTTACCATACTACACAGGCGCAGATGTTCATATACGGTTTTTTTCAACGCCCCTGTCCGGGCTTGCCGGGGGATACCTTGTGGGACCGGCGAAATTACTCCTGCAAGCCGGTGCAGATCCCGGGTATACTGATGATGCAGGAAGGACCGCACTTTATGAAGCATCAAGAACAGGGAGTGTTAAGATGATGGCTCTTCTTCTTGATTACGGAGCCGGCATTGATGGCAATCCCCATTTCCCTGAATTCGCGCCCATTACCGGGGCTATATGGAGGAATGATACCGCGAGAATACAATTTTTTGTTGAACAGGGGGCATCTTTCGATAATAAGATGATCCTGGATTCGGCTATTCATTCCTACAGAGATCCGGAAATTCTCACCATACTCCTGGAATTGGGAGCTCCGGTGAATGTGCAGAATGATTGGGGTGATACACCCCTTCATTGTGCCGTATCCCTGCAAAGACCTCCGGTGGTCCTGGAAATCCTTATCGCACATGGGGCTGATCCGAATCTTAAGAACAGCAGCGGCCAGACACCGCTTGATTATGCTGTTATGATGGAAAATAACCCTGCAAAAGAGTATCTGGAAGGTATAATGGGAATCCAGGAATAATTTCATGCTTTTCAGGATCTGACTATGGGCATACTGATTCTTCCAGGATCCGACTGAATAAAAAATCTAAAATTTTAACCTGATTTCTTCTAAAATTTTATATGTATTTTTATTTTAACGTTAATATATAATAACTAATGATTGAGTATTGCGTATTCAGAAAGTAAGTTATTAATAATGAAAGAGAATAATAAAAAAAGAGTTTGTTATCTTATTGTCTCTCATACCGGTGTTGTCCATGATTCCTCCCAATCATCAGGATACTGCTTCTGGAATAATATTCTGGCAAAAGACATCGACAAGGTGTTTGATATTGTTTGTGCAAAAAAACAACAGAGCCCTACATCAATGCCATCCGGTATTGATGATGATTACTGGTGGGATGTCCTGAAAAAGAGGTGGATGTTATTATTGATGGTTTCACCGGTTTAGTTTCTTTCAGTCTTCTGCTATTATTCTTATGATATCAATCACCGGGATAAACAGTACAAGTACAGGTCCACCGTAATAAAACAGGTCATTCGTAATAATGGTATTATATTCTATCATCGCATATATCCCCCCGGCAAGCATTCCTGCTATTCCGGTAAGAAAACCAAGCATTGTTGAATAA
>JAFGQK010000239.1 GCA_016935735.1 Spirochaetales bacterium
ATTATATTGAATATAAAGGCTATGCCTAACAGATTCTTTTGATTTAGAAAAAGCCACCTGCTCCGCAGGTGATCTTTTACTATCAAACGGAAACCACCTCCTTTGGAGGTGGCCTATTTCCTCCTCATTATATTGAATATAAAGGCTATGCCTAACAGATTCTTTTGATTTAGAAAAAGCCACCTGCTCCGCAGGTGATCTTTGCTTTATATGTCATAGAATGCCTTTATTTCCATTTTATAAAAAATATCTTTTCTAAAACTGCAGAGACCTTACCTTCATAAAGAGAATTACTATATTTTTTATATTAATAAAAGATTTTAAATCAATAAGATCTTTATAACTATTTTACAAAGATCTTATTGATAGTATCAATGTGCCGGTATAATTCAAGCCGTTTATAAAATTGTCATTCTTGAATCATAGTGTGTCGTAAATGGTAAAAATGGCACGCCAGGAATAATCAACCCTTTTACGATTTTTTTTGCTTTGTTTTTGTACTTCATGACAATCTCCTTTTTAAATGATAATAATAACGATTTCCATTATAAATTAGTTCAATCACTATGTCAATAAAAAAATCACCAGATACATAAAAAAATAAGGCAATGTATTACAATACCGGCAATAAATAATAAAGTTATGCTTGATATTTTTCTGATAATAGGGTAAACTGGTACATACAGATGTAAAATACAAATAATAACCCTGGTTTTAAAACAAAAATTCAAGGAGGATAAAACGTGCAGAAAAAAAAACTTGTCCTTATCAACCCTCCCACTTCCTGTAAGGGGCTGGCACCTACATTTTTCCGTTTTCCGCCTTTGGGTCTGGGGATGGTAGCCGCCTGTACACCTGATAATTGGGAAGTCGTTATCCGTGATGCGAATTTCGTAGAGATAAAAACCGAACCCTGCGATCTTGCCGGTATAACCGCCATGACATCACAGGCTAACAATGCATATAAGATTGCACAGGAATTCCGTAACGCATCGATTCCGGTTATAATGGGCGGGATTCATCCCACAATGTGTTCGGAAGAAGCCCTGCAATATGCGGATTGCGTGGTAAAGGGAGAAATTGAATTAATCTGGAAGAAAATAATAATGGATTTTGAGAATGATGAACTGGAAAAAATATATGTAAACGATCAATTCCACGATTTAAAAGGATTGCCCCCGGCAGCTCATCTGTTATTTGACAAACGATACCTTTTCGGCATAATACAAACAACACGCGGTTGTCCCATGAATTGCGAATTTTGTTCTGTTACCGCATTTAACGGGGCAAAATACCGGAAAAGACCTGTTAATGAAATACTTGACGAACTGGAAAAAATACCCCAGAAATACATCTTTTTTTCAGATGATAACGTTGTAGGGACGAGTAAAGAAGATATCGAACATTTTATCGATCTTACAAAGGGTATTATTAAAAGGAAAATCAGGAAAATATGGCTCAGCCAGGCATCTGTAAATATCGCGAAATATGATGAGGTAATGCATCTGGCCAGGAAGGCGGGCTGCCGTGGACTATTAATCGGTATTGAGTCTCCTTCAGAAACCGTGCTGAAGGGCCATATGAAAAAAAATATCAATGTGAATTATATTTTAAAAGGTGATTTCATAAAACAAATTCACAAACACGGGATCGCTATAATGGGTACATTCATAATGGGCAATGATGAAGATAAGCCGGAATGCTTTGAGCAGGTATTGAACTATATAAAAAAAGCAAAAGTGGATGTACCCAGTCTCACTTTTTTAACGCCGTTTCCGGGTACAAGGCTATGGAAACGGCTCGAAAAAGAAGGGAGAATTCCCTATAAGAATTTTCCCGAAGATTGGGATAACTGTAACGGTACCGACCAGTCCCTGCTCGATACAAAATTCTTGACAAAGAACCGGTTGAATGACGGAACGCGATGGATTATAAAGAAAACGTATTCCATATTTCAGATGATTAAGCGGTCTTTCCATGCATTTTTATACAGTAAAGGTAATCTCCTTACTGCCATAATTTTATTTCAGGCCAATCTTGCATGGCGATATTTAAGCAGAACATCGGTATATTATAAAAATAAAGCAGGCAAAGGAAATGCTGATACAAAAAAAACACCCCCTGCTGCAAAAAGCAGGGGATGCAATAACTGCTGAAATAGATGTATTAAAAAACCACCCTTTTGCTGTTAAAAGTTCCAGGGCCATCCGATTATCCCGGCTTTAATAGCATAATGTGCATTTATTATATGGTCTGCATGGTTGGTAATTATTGAAATGTGTTTGTAAATTCCACCAACAGGTGCTCTCTCAATAATACTCATCCCTTTCTGGGTTTCCGGGTTGATTCTCATTCGATGAATAACCGGGTGATGCCATCCGGGACAGTATATATTTTTATTTACTGATTGTTCACCGGTAGTTTCAACAGGATCAAAAACGGTCAGGGTCAATGCACCCAGGCTATTTGGAAACTTTCCATCGGTCCTGAGCCAGTTTTCCGCTTCCCAGTTATGTTGATCACTTTCCACATCATCAAAGAATCCGATTTCCGGGATGGAGATATCATCAATATACATCATCTGCAATGTGTACGCCCCATCCTGCCAGGTCCTGAAAGAAAGATCGATAGGGTGGCCTGCAAAAGGAGTGAGATCCATGTTCACTTTTATCCAGCCTTCACTGTTCCCTGTAAAAGCATGCCATGTGCCGTTAGCAAAGTATGTTCTCGGCTCACGCTCTGTGGGGGTATTGGGGTTATCCTGCGGAAAGGGCAGGGTAGTTGTTGTTTGTTGAGACTCAAGGGTACACCATTCCCTGGTAGTGTAATCATACACTTCAACATACCCGTAATCCCAGTCTTCCTCAATTTCAAAATAGGTATAAAAAGAAAGAGTGGCTCCCCCCCCAGGGATATCAAAGGTTTGAGAAATTCCTCTCCATGCCCAGCCTTCTGCTTCTGAATACCATTCAAAGCTCCCGCTGTACGGCTGAACTCCGGCATAAATATCCCCGGATAGAGAGAGGAGTGCCTTCCTGTCATTATAAAAAATATGATACTGAGCCGTATAAGGTTGAGGATCCGATTCAGGCCAGTCCGAGGAAACATCGAAAGGTACCGTGGTGAACGGTTTTTCCCAGATTGATTCGAGGGCACTCCGGATTGTGTACCCGGCTGAATCATCCGACCCTATTTCTATGTTTTCGTATCCGTATTTTCCACCGGCAATGCCCGGATCATCCAGGTAATTGGCAATTGTCCAGTTATCGAAAAGCCTGTCAAAGGTAATCCGGTATTCATAGTTTTTTAACGTATTTTCTATCCCTTCGATTCCATTGGCCTGTTCCTGTACCAGGCGGGAAATAAAGGATTCACCGCCATACTTTTCATAAAGGTAGAGTAAAAACAGGTAGGAAGCCCCGTAATCTGCAAGACCTCCTCCCCAGAACGTGAGGGAGGTAATGGGGTGGAATGCAATATAATACAAAACATGACGTACCGGATGACCGTAACCGCAAAGATAGCCTGCCAGATCCGCACATCCCTCGTCAACCCATGAAGGTTCATTGGGATCCTGGTCAAAATGTATCAGGTGCTGGAATTCATGTGCGAAAACTCCTTCATACAGGTATGGACTTTCTGCGTCAGGACCGGTCCGGTTGGCCCAGTCATAGGTGTCGATGTGCATCATATTTTTATTATTGTCAATATCTTCACTTGCAGAGAAATACCCGGCAACATAGGTTGATGCTTCCGGATCGTAATAAGCTTCATCACGGATATTATGCAGGAGAATCCATACTTTCTGACCTTCCGAACCGCGGGGAAGGGGTTCCCCGAAAACACGTGTATCGGAAGGATAAATAGTAGTATCAAACTCATTCAACAGGGAAGAAAGTTGATCCGGGGTTAACAGGTCTTCCATCCTTAGCCAGGGTTCACTCCCATCGCCATTCGGGTTTGCAAAACGGTAAAATTCCCCGTCAAAACGTTCATACGCTTCCTTTGTTACCAGGATAATGCCATGGGTACCTGTCAAGGTAACAACAAATGTTTCATCATACGATGTATTGGATCCCGAATCGCTTACATTGACGATGATTTCCGTACCAACCCCGGCAGGTTCCGGTGCTGACCGGGATTGTTCCATCATTAAAGACTGTGTACCATGCAAAGCTGCCTGCCGCCTGACAGCATTCTCTTTGACGCCCAGCATCCAGGTGCCATCCACAGGTTCCGGGCCTTTAAAAGGAATTCCCGGTAATAGCGGATACTTTGGGGAATCCGCCGGAACCGCAATGACTTGAACAACACACATAACGAGAAAGCAGAAACAGCATAAGAATAATTCACTTCTCATCTCATCCTCCTTAAATATCAATTTTTTTTTATATTTGCGTGTTCGCAAATTAAATACGCTATATTATCAATTTCATACTTTTCTTGCAATATTTTTTTTGTTTAATAAGTGGTTTTTAAAATGAAATTTTTACAGGATGAACAGAATGTATAAAATTCGATTTATTCTACTTTGCAAAGATAAGGTGATGCAGTATTATAATAAGAGGATACATAACGAAGGCTTGAGCTCACAACCCAATTAACAAGCTATCCAGGTTTTTTTTATTATACTGGTCTCATTAACCTGGCGGCCAACGTTTATCTATTTTGCTTAAAATCTTGTTAAAATAACAAGATTTTAAGTCA
>JAFGQK010000240.1 GCA_016935735.1 Spirochaetales bacterium
CCATTCTTTATACATCCTTTCCAATTCCTTCAAAATATCCTCTTTGTACTCATCTACCAGTTTAAAAAACACCACTATAAAAAACCGAACAATCTGCCCCATACTAAAGAAATTCAAATCATGGTGAATCAACTTCAACTTCCTGTACAGATTCTCGGGCAGGTATGCATGCGTATGCACTCGCTTTTCATTCGGGTCGGGAGACACATACTCATACCGGCTATCCCGCTGCTCACCCCAGTCATGCTCCCGTTTTATGACTGGTACAAGCAGCAGGAGAATCCTTACAACGATTCCTGAAATCTTATATAATTTACACCAAACATCCAGTTCCTCTAAACGCATTCTCATACTCTGACCGATAACAAAATGAAATTCATGCAGTTTTTGCAAACCCATTTCGTCCTCCTTATAGAATAATATTCCTACTATATATAACGCCCCAAAGTTTCTTCCTGCATGCATAAAAAACGAATTTCTTTTATTTTTTTTCCGTATTCCCGGGCTTCCTCCTTCCTCCTTCACCCTTCATAATTCATACTTCACACTTCATACTTTATACTTCATCCTTTTTGTTAGCTTTTTTTACTGTTGCACGAGGTCTGAATTTAAGATTTGTGCTTTATGCTCAATACCTGATTTCCTGTCTTTTATTTCCATGTATTTTTGAAAATTTCGCGGGTAATTTCCGTGTGTTCCATATGTTCCATATGTTCCGTGGTAAAAAAACCCGATTTTAAAATAACACCCTACAGGAAATAGGTAATTTACAAAAGTGAAAAGCTCTGATACTCTATAACTTATGAATGATATTATCAAAAACTGGCTAAAAACAAGGGAACCTTCGAGGTTATTGTTTTTCGGCTTTCTTTTATTCTGTCTTGCAGGCTGGCTGGTATTATGTATTCCCTGCTTCTCGATACATACTACCGGTTTTCTTAATCACCTTTTTATTTCCGTATCTGCTGTTTCAACAACAGGGCTAACACCGGTAAGTATAGCGGATTATTATAATTTCTGGGGAAACCTCATTATACTGCTTCTTATACAGATAGGCGGAATCGGATATATGATTTTCGGATCTTTCATTATCCTGTCTGCAAAAAAGGAAATTTCCATACATAAAAAGAACATCCTTGAAACATCTTTCAGCCTTCCGAGGGATTTTAAGATAACCGAATTTGTAAAAAGTATTGTTGCGTACTCATTAATTATCGAATTTATCGGCGCTGTACTTCTGGTGTTTGTTTTCTGGGGAGATAACCGGGTAAATCCTGTGTGGAGTGCCATTTTTCACAGCATCTCTGCATTTTGTACTGCGGGATTCAGCCTGTATACAAACAGTTTTCAAAACTATTCAACCAACCCGGGATTGTATTGTATTATCAGTATTTTAAGTATTCTTGGGGCAATAGGGTATATTGTCATGGTGGAACTCTGGCTTTTTGTAAGAAGAAAAAAAACGACGATAACATTTACAAGCAAGGTTATTTTAACTCTTACATTCTCGATTTTGATCCTGGGCACTGTTTTATTCTTTTCCAGTGAACATGCCGGTCAAAAAACATTGCGGGCAGATCAATTTATAAACTCTTTCTTTCAAACCATGACAGCAATAACAACCACCGGTTTTCATACAATTCCCATGGAACAGGTTAAACTGACATCCTTATTCCTGCTTACTCTTTTTATGATTACCGGTTCATCCCCATCTGGTACGGGTGGTGGAATGAAGTCGACGACAATAAGCAGTCTGGTCGGTGTAATAAAGAGTGTACTGAGTAAACGGAAAGACTATATTATATATACAAAAGAAAAAGATGACAGTAAACCCGGACATTATAAAGAACAAAAGGAAAAGAAAAATATATTGAATCTGATGCGGGAAATTCTCTACAGAAGATCTGGTTTGATAAAACAAAAAGATGCTGAAAGTGATAAAGATAAGAAAGATGAAGAATTAAAACTGGTTTTAGGAAATCTGTTTAAAATTAAAATAATGAACAGGGTTATTCCTTATGAAAGAATTATTTATGCAATATGTATATTCGCATTTTATATCTTCATTTTAGCTGCAGGTTTCTGTTTATTGTTATTTTCGGAAAATCTCGGTTTCAGGGAATTATTGTTTGAAGCTGTTTCTGCATTAGGAACAGTGGGGTTGAGTGTGGGTATTACTTCCAGGCTTGGTATGGTGGGTAAAATAATAATCATTTTTCTCATGTTTATCGGACGTATTGGTCCGATAACATTCGGTATGGCACTTTTTTATAAAGCAAAAAGAGAAGAACATATCGAGGATATCGTTATTTAAAGGGTATGCATAGGAGAAATAATGGAATATCCTTACCTGGGCTTCCTGGAGAATAAAAGCTTTCGTATAAAGTTTATCACCCCTTTGTTTTTTTGTACAAGGGGATAGTTGATAAAGCCTGAAATACTTTTTTCATTTCCGGATACAAGGATAATATCTTCGCCCCCGAATCTGTAATCCGGGGAAAAGTTATGATAATTATCATTCTCATGGCTTTTCACCGCAATCACATTAAGCTGATAATTCTTTCTAAGATCCGCTTCAATCAGGGTTTTCGCCATAAACTTGCCAGGCACTTTTACCTCTGCAATGATAAGCTCTTCGCTTATCGGAAAATAATTAAGCAATAAATTGGATGTTAAGAGGGGGATTATTCTTTTTACCGCTTCTTTGTCCGGGAAAACAACCATTGTCGCACCAAGTATTTTCAAAATATTCCCATGCTGATCTGAATCTGCCTTAACAACGATTTGCTTTATTCCCAGTTCCCTTAGATAGTTTGTAATAAGAAAGGTAGCCTCTATATTATCTCCCAAATCTATGATCGCAACATCAAGGGTTCTGGGTATGATTTTTTTCAGGGATTCCAGCTTTATGACATCGAGGACAAAGACATTTGATACCTGGTTTTTATAATTCTGGATAACTTCCTGGTCCCTGTCGATAAGAAGGATTTCCAGGTCCATATACACTAATTCTTCAAGGGCTCTTCGCCCGAATGTACTTAATCCGATTACTGCAAATTGTTTCATTAGCTTATTAACACCTCCTCTTCGGGATATTCAATATTTGTTTTATTCTTTTTTTCAAATATATTAATAAGGATTATCATAATTCCGGCCCTTCCCAGTAACATGGTCATGATAATGATCATTTTTCCCGGGAAGGAAAGGCTTGACGTGATTCCTAATGAAAGCCCGACTGTCCCGAATGCGGAAAAGCATTCAAAAATAATGCTGAATATATTGAAGTTTTGTCCCGGTTTTATGATATATTCCGAAAGGGTGAGGAGGAAAATACTTAATAACAGGAATACGGTAACTTTAATAAGGAATACCATGGCTTTTACTATGGTATTTGAACTCAATTTTCGTTTAAAAATGGTAATACTGTTTTTATAATCCAGTTTTTTTATCAATATAAGAATAATAATGAAAAATGTTGTTACTTTTATGCCTCCCGAGATCGAACCGGGTGCCCCGCCAATAAACATTAATGTAAGAAGAACAAGTTGTGAGAGGAGGTTCATTTTTGCTATGACGATCGTATTAAAACCAGCGGTCCGGGGGGTTACGGAATGAAATAAACTGATCATTATCTTGTTTTTCAGGTCATAAGCCCGGAGGGAATGATGATATTCAATAAAAAGAATCAGGCTGCTGCTTATAATAATCAGGAGGATTGTCATTAAAAGAACGATTTTCGTATGTAAGGAAAAATGTTTTTTATGCCTGGATAATTTCTTCACAATATCCCTTATAACGACAAAGCCGATTCCCCCGGTTACGATCAGGCAAATCACTGTTATATTTACCATTCCGTTTGTTGTATAGTTTTCCAGGTTATTTGAAAAGAGAGAGAAACCCGCATTACAAAAGGCAGATACAGAATGAAATATGGAATAAAAGAGTGCATCCGCTCCTTTAGTATTTTTAAAACCGGTATATAAAAAGAGTACGCCGGCAGCTTCGATGATAAGGGTTAACAATAAAATTTGCTTAATGATTCTGGATGGCTCATACTCGATCGTATCAATATAATATTCTTTAATTATTTTCTGCCCTTTAAATGACATTTTATTACTCGGTATGACCAGGTATAATGTTGAAAAACTGATAAGGCCAAGTCCGCCACATTGTATAAGAACAAGAATAATGATCTGTCCTATCCTGCTGTACAGGGCAGTATCAACAGTAATGAGTCCAGTGACACATACAGCCGATGTCGCGGTAAAAAGGGCATCGATAAATGATAATGTTCCGGGACCATTCCACGAATAAGGCAATAAAAGCAATATTGTACCGGTGATTATCAGGGAGAGAAAGTATGCCAATAAATGAAATGTTTCAGAGTACCTGAAGCTGAACAAAAATTTTCCAGTTTTTTTTAACATGATTTTCAGGTTCGCTTTTATAAAAATTACCGGTCTTGCTGCCTTTGGGGGAAGTATAGAAGATTCTCTGTAAAAAAACAATCATCAACAGTGTTTTTATTTTTTCTGTTTATTCCTGCATCATTTCATAGGAATAAAATAACATGGCTTCTGTCTCGTTAAAACCGACACATTCATCGGTAACGGATTTCCCGTACTCAAGGTCCTCCGGGTTATCCGGTATTTTCTGGCTTCCTTCCTTTAGATTGCTTTCTATCATGAATCCGATAATCGAATCCCTTCCACGCTTTCTCTGGTCAAGAATCGAATGAAGAACACGGTTCTGACGCTGAAATTGTTTTCCCGAATTGGCATGGCTGCAATCGATGACAATAACAGGCGGGACTCCAATGTGCAGCATGAGTTTTTCTGCTGATTCCACAATTTCTTCGTAATAATTCGGCCCCGGTCTTCCCCCCCTTAAGATAATATGAGAGGTTTTGTTTCCCGAGGTTGAAAAAATGGAAGTTTTACCATCCTGATCTATACCAATAAAACTATGGGGATGCTGCGCAGATTTCATTGCATCAATGGCAAGATCCAGATTCCCACTGGTCCCGTTCTTAAACCCTATAGGCATGGAAAGGCCGCTTGCCATTTCCCTGTGGGTTTGACTCTCTGTCGTTCTCGCACCAATGGCAGCCCAACTTACAAGATCGGCAATATATTGCGGAACAATCGGGTCAAGCATCTCGGAACCGCATGCAAGCCCCATGGCAGTAATATCGAGAAGCAGTTTTCGTGCCGTTTTTAATCCATGTGCAATATCATACGTGCCATTCAGATAAGGATCGGTGATAAGTCCTTTCCAGCCGATCGTTGTCCTGGGTTTCTCAAAATAGACACGCATAATAACATATATCTTCCTGTTTATTTTTTTTTTAATTTTATTGAGTTTGTTTGCATACTCCAGAGCGGCATCCGGATCATGAATGGAACAGGGTCCCACGATTGCAAGAAGCCGTTTATCCCTTTTTTTAAGGATTTCTATTATCGTATTCCTGCTTTCAACAACTGTTTTATTACTTTCTTCTGTCATGGGAAACTCTTTTTTCAGTTCTGCCGGTGAAATAAGGGGCTTTATAGTAGCAATATTCAGGTCATTTGTTCTTTTCATACAAATATTTCTCCTGTGTTTTACCTCTGTAATAATTTATCATTTATAAAGGGTATTATCAATAGATGTAGTCAAAATAGAATTCTTATACTTTTCATCCATAAAAGCATTCCCTTCACAAGATCAATTTTCCTCATTACTTAAGAAAATTTTCAACAGGGCTGGATTTTTATTATCCTTTCCTGAAATAATATATTTTTTTGTTATTTGCGGGAAAATTTTTTTTACAAATTCATAATAAAGCTGTTTTTTTGTTATTTTTTTCGATTTCACATAGACATTAAGCTTATTTAGAAATTTTTCCGTTTCACCTTCGGCTTCTAATATTATTTTCTTTTTATAGGCCTTTGCATCTTCCATTTTTCTGCTTACCTTGCCTTTTGCCTCCGGGATTTTCTCGTTTTTATAGGATTCAGCATCATTCATCATTTTTATTTTATCTATTTGAGCATTGATTACATCATCAAAGTACTTTTGGACTTCCTTTGGCGGTCTTACTTCTTTTAATTCAATAAAAGCAATAACCAGGCCAGTATTATAGAGATCAAGCGTCTGCTCCAGTTTATTCTTTATATAACTTATTATTTTTCTCTTTAAAATTTCATTCACTTCAAACTGTGCAATACAATGAACAATGGTATTACATGTAATTTCGTGCAGTAATTGTTCGGAATCCTTGACTGTAAATAAATATTTCACCGGGTCGGATATTGTATAATGCAAAGAACAACTTATTTCGATAATATTATTATCCCCTGTAATACAGTACGATGATAATCCCGACAGCCGGTAAAACTCATTTGATGTGGATTTTTTATCCTCAACTCGAATAAAATCATCAATGAATATTCTCTTTACGATTTTAACCGGCACTTTATCAACTTTATCGATTGGCCATGGTAAAGCATAATGGATACCGGGTTTTACATTTTTATCTATAATCCTGCCGAATCGTTGAAGTATGCCAAGTTCACTTTGAGAGATAGAATAAAATCCAGAACAGAGATATAAGATAATAAGCAGCAGTACAACATACCTGGCTATTTTTTTTAAATCAGAGATTATATAATTCAGGTTTGTGAATATATTCTTACTCATTATTTTCAGTATAATTTAGATACTTTAAGAGTTCGGAATCGGTCGAAAGTATTAATGTACTCTTATTTTTAAGCACTTCGCTGCAGGTATCCAGTGACTTAAGAAACTCGAAGAAATCCGGATCATGGCTGTATGCTTCGGCATAAGTTTTTAAGGCTTTCCGATCTCCTTCTCCTTTTATTATTTCCGATTGTTTATACGCTTCGGCTAAAATTTCCGCCACTTCCCTGTCGGTTTCTGCTTCAATTCGTGATGCTTCTTCTTTTCCTTCTGCACGGTATCTTTTTGCTTCTTTTTCTCTCTCTGCCCGCATTCTGTTATAAACCGATTCAGCGACTATAGAAGGATATTCAAGACGCCGTATTCCTACCTGTATAATTTCAATTCCATACCGGCCTGTTATTTTTTTGTTTGATTCTTTAAGTATCTTTTCTTCTATCTCTTTTAATTTTACCTTCTCCGGATGAACGTTTATGATATTTTCAATAGTATATTCGCCTAACTCGCTTCCCAATTGTGAATTCACTATATCACCGAGTTTTTGAATTGCGGTATCCGCGAATGTCAGGGATTTAAAAAAAATAAGAGGATCCGATATTTTCCAGCATACATAGCATACAGGGATAATGGGATTTTTATCTCCAAGTAAAAGCTGAATCGGCTGTGTTTGAAAAAGATTGATACGTTTGTCAAACCTGTTAATTGTATTGAGGAATGCAGGCAATTTGAAATAGAGGCCGGCATCATCAAGAATACGGACGGGTTTGCCAAATTGAGTGATAATAACAAATTCATATTCTTTTACGGTAAAAACAGAAAAACATAATATAACCACTGCAAGTGTGACAATAATACAAATAAAGAATAATATCTTTTTTACAGGCATATGTTAATCTCCCGCTTTTGATTTAAGATCAATAGTATCAAAATTAAACCATAATTCAGGTAAATCCGGCAATGGTTCCACTATAATCTTATTATTTTCAGCTAATGATTCTTTTATCATATTCAGGTATAAATATTTTCTTATAATATTTTTTCCCTTACTATAGCTTTCCACCTGATTTTTAAATCTCATGCCTTCCCCTTCTGATCTTTTTACTCTTTCCACAGCATAATTTCCCGCTGCTTTCATAATCTTTTCCGCCTCCCCTTTTGTTTCCGGAATCGATTTATTCTTATATCCATATGCTTCATTGATAATTTCTTCTTTCTGTTGAATCGATACAATTACATTTTCAAATGAATCAGCTATAAAAATGGGCGGATGTACATCTTTCATATTTACACCAGTTATTAAGATTCCGCTGCCTAATTTGTCCAATTCTTCCTGGAGTTTCATCTCTGTATCAAGAGCAAACTGTTTCCTGTATGTTGTGGCAATTATGTAAAATTCTTTTTTTGTAAAAATATTCGTTATTATATTATATGCAACATTTTCCATTAAAAGTTCCGGGTCTTTATGTTTATAATGGTAGTTAAAAATGTCTTTTACTCTGTAATGTAAAACTAAATAAGGATAGAAAAAATTATTGTCTCCTGAAAGAAATGCCTCCGCATCGCCGTGTTTTTTTGTCCATAATAACGCAACTATGTTCTCATCGGTCTCATTACCTATGTTCATTATACGAATTCGTTTTGAATCTATCTTAATAACTTTATCAATAGGGTATGGAAATTTAAAATGTAATCCCGGTAGAATTGGATTGCCATAATTAACCGGCTTGCCGAATCTTTCAATAATACCCTCTTCACAGGGTTCAAGCATATAAACACAGGTAGTTGAATACCATATAATACAAACGGCTATTATAAGAAGACATATTAATCCTGATACCCTTCTCAATAAAGAAGACCTGTTATATAAAGACTCTGTTTTTCTATTTATATGTTTGAGTATACTTATCCACAGGGCTTTATTAAAAACAAATGTTATTTTTTCCCGGAATTTATAGTGAAAAATATTTATTTCTTCTGTCTTTTTCTGCTGATATATTATTACATTAATTATTGTTTCAATAGAAAAAGAAATTATGAAGAAAGCGATAACAACAGCAACCGGCACATCAAGATTAATTCCCATACTGTAGAGAATAAGTGAAAAACCGGTAATAAAAGATGTCATCATATCTGTTTTTGAATGCATGCCGTCGGAAATTAATCCCAGAGAATTTTCTTTTTTCCCAACGATCGTTTCAAACCGGTAGACAATATATGAACCAAAGGCAAAAATGATAAAACCAATACCGGAAACAAGGGGATTTCTAATGATTATTGGGGGATAAACAAAAACATTTACAAGAAAATATATACCAACAAAGAATATGAATATACCGATTGCCAGTGATATTATATTTTCAAGCGGCATTTTCTTTTTTATTTCTTCTCCTGATTCTGCTTTTTTGACTCTTTTTTCTTTTAAAGAAACATATACAAGAACGGATGTTAGTATGTCTGAAAGACTATGATATGCTTCTCCTAAAATTGCCAGGGAAGCAGTAAAGTAAAATGCAACAAATTTTAAAGCAGCCAATATGATATTTAATAAAATGGAAACAGATGCTGTTCGTTCTTTAATATCCATATATGATATAAAATTCTCCCTTTATTTTCTATTATACCGCTAAAAAAATTTTTTAAGCATACACATCTATCCTGTACCGGCTGTTGCTTTCTTCTTTTTGTTTGTCCATTTCTTTACGGGCCTGTTTCTCTATCTGGTATGACTCGGCAAGAATTTGTCTATTACGGGTGGTCATCTTACCTTGCATTAATATTTGATGACGAATCATCCTGGCTTTCCGTATAGTTGCTTCATGATTACCCGGTACAGGCATAATATCAGGTATGTCTTTATCCATATCGTTATACACTCCCGGGGTTATCTCTTCGTTATCATTTTCTTCCTGCGTCTCTTTTTCAAGCTGTTTCCGGGCTTCCATTTCCATTTCATATGCCTTTGCCGCTACCTGTTTATCTGCAGCCGAGGGCTCATGTGGTGCCAGTGCCGAAGATCTTATGATACGTGCTTTACGAATCGTAGCCTCTGGATCACCGGGAACAGGTTTAAGATCCACACCAACTGAACCACCAACAGCATATTTTTGTCCGCCGGGTAATATTAAATAATCATAAGCAATGCCGCTGCTTGCATACGGGCCTAAACCAAGAAGATGGGTTTTTTCATGGGCTTTTACTGCCGAATCAATACTTTGCAATTCCTGATTGATTCCACTATATGTCTGTAAAGTATTGCTCTTTTCAACAAGGGGGGTATCATTTACTCTATTATTGTTTTGTGATAAATGACGAAGAAATAACCATTGATTTTTAGAAACCGGGTTTATTTCCATAATAAACTAAATTTATTCCTGTATCATAGCATAACGTTGACTGCCGCTTTTTTATCGTCCGATGCATTTACCGGTAACAGATTTTCCATACCCGGCGTCTTTCAGGTAATCTGGTATTTTCTGATACAGGTCATTTGTGTTTTTCATTCAAACACATCTCCCCTTTATTACTTTTTTAATAAATATTCTGCTACTGCTTTAAAAAGGGTATTTATTGCCAATAGAGAACAGTGAATATTCTCCTCCGTAAGACCTCCCAGGAAATCAATAATACTCTTTGGGGAAAGAGTTAAGACCGTATCAATAGTTTTGCCTTTTACAAGTTCGGTAACAGCCGAACCGCAGGCATATGTCACACCGCAGCCGTCGGTAAAAAATTTGGCATCCAGAATAATTTTATCTTTGATTACCAAATAGATTTCCATGGAATCCCCGCAGAGACCTTTTACCGCTGCTGCCCCGTCCGGATCATTCATTCTTCCAACATTAAGCGGATTTTTTGCATATTCAATTGTTTTTCTCGAATAAATGGTCTCCATTTCTTTATTGATTTCATCTTCCAGCAAATCAAAAGGATCTTTTATATCTCCCGTCATGCTGCCTCCATATATTTCCACGGGAAATATTTTTATTAATTATCCTCTATAACATTCTTGACACCCGGGAAAATCTATTATAGTTTATCAAGAATGAAAATCATTATCAATAGGCATTTTCAATAAATATATGAAAATTGAACAAAAACAGGTTGCAGATGTACAGGATTCAGAATCCGGGAAATGAGAGGAAAGTGCTTATTTGACAGGTTTTGCCAGGCAAATAATATATATACTCGTTTTTATCTTTGTCGCCGGCACTTTATCTGGTCATCCCCTTGATATTTCCTTAACGACAATACAGTTTGATAATGCGAATCTTTACGGCACAACATACATACATCCTTATGAACTGGGATTGCTTGCAAAAGATCATCACATTAACCTGGAAAGTATGACCCCGGGGCAATTGCAAAGAATTTTATTACCCTACTTCCGGTCTCATTTTAAAATTTATACAAGGCAGGGGCTTTTTCCGGATTTTACTATTTCAATCCAGAACACGGAAATCTATCAAATACTCTCATCCGGGGTATATATTAACTTTGTCGTTGACATCGACAGGAATATGTATCCTGTTACCTTTCATATTGATCTTTTTGTCGAATACTTTAAAACCCAGACAAATAAAATCATTTTTCTTGATAAGAATGGTGATTTATACCCGGGGAGTAATGAAATATTTCTTACAGCAAGAATTAAGGAATGGAGTTTTGACAGGGAAAACCCGGATTTCTCTGCTTATGAAGACGATTTTACCGACACTGATGGGGATGGGCTTTCCGATCATTTTGAGAGATTATATGGATTGAATCCGTCAAACCCGGATACGGATAAAGATGGATATACTGATGCAGATGAATTTAACTTCGGCTGGGACCCCTTTAATCCGGGACCCTCGCCCGGACAGTCAAAAGAGATGCTTCAGGGTTCTTTAATAACGGATAACTCAAATAATGAACCCGGACCGGAAGATATACCTGAATCCGTATCCCGTGAACCGTACTCAACATTCGTTGAGCCCCAATTGTATTCTGAAAAGAGGTGGGCAACAAACAATGATACGGTGGAGACACAGCCGGAAGACTGGACCGGGCCACAAGAATATCCGGCAGAGCCAAAAAATTTAATAAACGAATATTCTGTTACGGATAAAAATATTCCGGATAGCGGCTTTTTGGAGAAAACACTCTTACAGATGAAAAGTGTATTCTCGGAAAATTTCAGTATCGGCGGGCTTTTCCTTCTCTTTATTTCCGTTTTTATACTCGGCTTCCTCCATGCCAGTATGCCGGGGCATGGGAAGGGAATACTTATCGCATTTCTCACGGAAAAAAATAAAAAATTCTTGCATGCACTTGGATTTATCGTTACTTTCACCATTACCCACCTTATTGACGTTATTATCCTGGCCATGGGATTCAGTATTTTTCTTTCCGCAGTAAATACTACTTCTGTCACCTATGTATTAAGGATTGCAGGCGGAACGGGCTTATTGGTTATTGCCGGTTACCTGATCTATGAAGGAATAAAGAGTTTAAAGAAACCAGACACGGAACATGAAGTTATTGCAAAAGTAAAGAAAAAGGGCCCCGTAATCCTGGGTTTTCTTACAGGCCTTGCCCCCTGCCCTTTTGGCTGGGCGCTTTTAATGATGCTTTTATCCATCGGAAGGATAGAGATGGTTCCCATCATTATACTGATTTTTGGCCTGGGTATATTTTGCTTTCTTTTTATCGTTTCTGTAGTAATCTTTATTGTGCGATATGTAGCCTTTGATATATTTTCTGTAATAAGTAAATATTCCCGTTTAGTATCCGGAATCTTATTGTTGCTTTTTGCAATCTTATTCTTTTCCCCAAGAATATTATTCTAGAAATTTTCTGTATTCTCTTTGCAGTTTCTTTTCTTCCAGCCATATCTCCTCACCCCGGGCACCTTCAGTACCACGGGCTTTTTGTTTTGCTTCATATTCAGAAGTTATAACACTCAGACTGTAACTGCTGCCGCCATACCTTTCCACATACCCCTGGTTCAGTTTCTCATTGATACGTTTATCACGTTCGTTTACAGCTGCCCGGGGATTATTCCCGGATTCAAGCTTATATCGTTTGATAGTGCCCAGCCCATCGATCCGGCCTTCCCGGATATAGAGATAACCGGAATCCAGACCGGCTTCGAAAAAATGGTTTATTTCGATATTTTCACAGTAACGCCTTTCCGGCAGTTGATAATCCTCCAGGTAAATATAAGCAGCCGGTTCCGGCTTAAAATCCTTCCCGGCCTTTCTGAATCCTCTCTTTTTATAATCTTTAATGTGGCGGTGAAGAACATATTTTCGAAATGGCAGCGTTTTTACTTTAAACTGCTGTACCAGGGCAATACCGTTGTTGTAGCCATAGATAATTGATACGTTCATTCCATTTTCTTCGATGGTACAGAATTCATTTCTATGGACAAAGGTTTTCTTCACGACAATACCTTCATAAAATGGTCAGAAAGTTTTATTTTAAAAAATACTTATTTCTGTAATATTCAGTATTCGCGTTTATTTAGATATTCTTTAACAAGGGGATCCACTTTGCCGGTATCTATGCTGCTATTGGTCAATAATTTATCAAAGCTATACCCTGTTAAAATAGAATAAGCAATTCCCCTTGAATCAACTATTGGTGACCTTAATGCGTCTTCCATTATTGGCCTGGTTAAACAAACAGGTTGGTCCATTAAAACAAAAACAAATCCGTCTTTAATGGACCATGGTTGTGATATATCCCAGCATTGTATTAGAAGAGTAACATGTCTGTACTCCAGGCGCTTCGCTTCGGTGTAGTTCTTTTCGTTCCAGATAATAATATCTTCGGCAGCAGTAATAATTTGTCCGTTTTTAAGCCAGATTCCTGTACATGGATATTCTTTGTGTCCTGTCCCGGAGGTGTTCTTGCCTCCCACTATTAAACCCATAACATAGGTAACATCCCCGCCTGCATCAACCGGTTTATTAACGGGTTTTCCCCCTATCAGATCCCAGGAAATGAATGTCCCGTTCACGGATGCAGTGACTGCCTGTGTTCCGTCGGGAGATACCGCAAGCATGTACACCCATGAATTATGACCTTCAAGAATATGAAGACATTTTCCCGTGTTAAATTCCCATACCCGGACGGTTTGATCCCGGGAGACTGAAACAACCCGGCCGGTTGTTGTCACGGCAGCTTTACTTATATAATCCGTGTGCCCTTCAAGTGTACGGATAACGTTCCAGTTTGATACATCCCATATTTTTATTGTATAATCATCTGACGCAGATACCAGATGTCTTTTGTCGGGTGACAGTGACATATAATTTACAGGGCCTTGATGTTCTGTTAAAATTTCAATTGCTTTTTTTGTATCAAAGTCCCATACAATCATCCGACTGTCTTCTGATGAAGATATAAATTGACTATTTGACACACAAACAATAGAACCGACAAAATCCCGATGATCGTGAAGTTCCGCTATACAGGCATCTATGATTTTCATATAAAAAAATGATAGGTTATAATGACAAAAGAATCAAGCTGAATTATTCACCGAATTGGTAAAGGATACAGGCGAAATGGAAAAAGAACAACGATCAGCTAAAAATGGAATGAAGTATATCCAGAAGAAACCGGAAAAATCTATAAATAGAAAGCCGTATGGCATGAAAGAGTGCACCCCGGGTTTCATATTCATATACTGCTTTAAAGGCTTCCTTTTTACTGATTTCTTCTTCCACTTCTTTTATTTTTTTAATCATAATTAATATTATATAAGTGATGAGTACGTGTCAATAGGTAAAAAAATAATGCTTAGAGCCTCTTGCAAGAATCCAATAGTATTTAAGGAATCTTTGCAAGAACCTCCTTAATTGAAATTATTAAGAAATATAATAACCTAATCAAAATAAAAATAATCTATATTTACTAAATCCTCTTTCTCATTGCCGGTAAATTTCAGATACACATCATGAACGCCTGTTGTCAATTCAATGGGACAGGTAACATTTTTCCATGCCTGCCAGTTCCGGGTATTCGGGACTTTGCAGGTACCTATCAGTGTCCCGGGTGTATTTTTAAATAAATCAAGACCATCAATCCATATTTCAATTCTTGTGCCTGCTGTTTTGGATGCTACTTTTGCGTTAAAATTATGTGCACCTTCTCCAAAATCAACCTGTGAGTAGCCGGTCCAATCATAATTATCGATATCGGTTACATTGACACCGGCTTTTATCTCGTTCTCATAAGCAAATTCAATCTCGACTCCGCGCAGGTCAGCCATCATTTCTGCTTCGATTATCGAAAATGCATCGACATTTTTTAATTGTTCTACAGTTCCGTCTGTCGGAGTGACAAGGTTTATGGTACCATCATCATTAAATGTTACATAATCAAGGGTAATTGATCTTTGATATATGGCTTTATTGCCGATCTCACGAATAGATAGTTTTCTGTTATGGTAAAAAATATACCACTCCCCTTCGTGTTCAACTATTGAATGATGACTATTATTGCCATGGTTGCCGGGGGGATTATTTAAAATTGTCCCTTTATAGGTAAAACCTTTCATTGGATCTGTACTCATCATATAATCAATACGAATACCATGGCCGACCCAGTTTGTCGAATAGGTAAAATAGTAATAACCATTCCTTTTAAAAACAAATGGCGCTTCAAAATAATCCGGGGCAATGATTGTTGTTGCAGATTCATCTTTCAAACTAACCATATCTTCATTAAGCCTGATTACCCTTGCATTATCCCCGGTATCCGGCATCCCGCCCCCAAAATACATATACGCCTGGCCGTCATCATCAATGAGAATACCCGGATCAAATACCCATTCAACATCGTTAACACCGGGGTATTGCCCGGTTATTAAAGGTTTGCCTATTGCATCTGCAAAGGGGCCTTCCGGTTTATCGGATACTGCAACACCTATGGAACTGCCCCCGTTTGGGAAATACAGGTAATAGTTGCCGGTTGATTCATTGTAAACACAATCAGGTGCATAAAACAGGGATGCCCAGGAAATATCATCTTTGTGTAATCCCACACCATGATCCTGCCAGTTTACAAGATCTTCTGAAGAAAAGATATGATAATCATACATCCTGTAATCTGTCTGATCATCAAGATCATGTGATGCATAAATATATATGCGTCCATTAAAGGATCGTGCTGTTGGATCCGCCGTATAGATATGTGAAACAATCGGATTCCTGGAAATACCGTTTAATCCCGGGTGATCTATTAAAAGAGCCGGATCAATTGGCCCTGATTCCGGTTCTGTAATTGTAACACATCCGGAAATAATCAGCATAAAACAGATTATAATTGATAATACAAACATCTTTTTCCCCATTTTTTCAACTCCCTGTCATATAATAAATTTTCATATATGAATATGCGTTATCGTTAACACATCGTATCATATATGAATATATAATGCAAGAAAAAACGTAAAAAATCTCAAAAGTGTTACGAATGATGGGATTTTCTCCACTGGATTTCAGATAAATGTTTTGGACGCAGATTAAATCAGATTAACTCAGATTTTTTTAATTTATACAAAAAAACTGTGAAATCCTGTAAATCTGCATCAAAAATTATATAAATGCTTCTAAGCTTCGAAAATCATATGTTGTAATTGGCAGACCCTCTTCAGCACAGTTGAAGCCCAATTTTATTTTTTTTAAGGTGTTAATAAGTTCCTTGAATATTATTGGTTAATTCTATATAGTTTAAACTTAAAAGGAACATAGAAAGATTATTACAAGTTTTATAAGAATATGGGTAAATATAAGAAATTATTAAATCAAATTCTTATAGGCTCTTCTGATACAAATATAGAATTTCAATCGTTATGTATACTTTTAGAGAAAATGAACTTTAGCAGGAGAGTTAAAGGAGATCATTACATCTTTTTTAGAGATGGCGTCGAAGAAATAATTAATATTCAACCGGCAGGGAACAAAGCAAAACCATATCAGGTAAAACAGATTCGAAATATTATTTTAAAATACAATATGGGGGATACAGATGTATAAATACGAACTTATTATTTACTTTAGTGAAACAGATAATGTATTCATCGTGGAAGTACCGGAGCTTCCCGGCTGTATGGCGGATGGTGTAACATATGCAGAAGCAATAAAAAATGTTGAAGTTGTTATAAAAGAATGGATTGAAACGGCAAAGGAACTGGGAAGACCTATACCCAAACCCAGGGGAAGGCTTATATTTGCCTGAAAAACAGGTATTCATAATCCATAAAACGATGGGAGGCCATTATGATCTTTTTCCGCAATTTCACCGCCCCACTCTGGCAGATGTTCGCCGGTGAGTTTTTGCTTTTGTTTTGCAGCCTGTTTTACCTTGCCTGGTGGGTTGTCTCCTTCCGGCCGGGTTCATCCGGCGGACCGGCCGGCACGTTTTGTATCGTCGCCGCTTTTATCACGGGAATAGCCGCATTAGCACTGATGTCTTTCAGTATTCATTCGCTTTCCCAAAATTCAAAGGGATTGCCGGTATGGTTCATCCTGGTGGGTGGTGCAGCTTTATTCATCGTACTGCTCCCGGTCTCTTCCATTGTATTTCACCGGCAGGTGACATCGGAACTGATAATCATACATATCTGGGCAATATTGGAGTTGTCCGCAATCGCCGTACTGCACGGCACAGGGCGTTTTGGTACAGGACGTACGGCAACACTGGCGGCCCTTGCAGGAATTGCTACTGTCGTTGGATTAATCTGTTACATGCTTTATTACCGCCTGGACAAAACGGCAAGTTACCGGAGTGGCATGATCCCGCTGGCAGCGGATGCATTGGTGATGACGGTTTTCCTGGCAGTATTGGCGATTTCGTAAACAAGGCGGTGAAAATCTTGATATTATCGGTCTGTTAAACGGGATAATGACAATCCGCGGAACAACATGGTCCAGCGGGCAGTCCCTGCAGGCCATTCCACGCTATGCCCGGAATAACCGCGGGGGCAGGTCGATTGTCTGGGTAAGGGAGCAGGAGGGTTCTGATTCACTTTTTCATAAACATAGAGAAAGATAGAATTTTTTTCCCCTTATAGCAAAAAAAGGAACCGGGAAATAATTCCCCGGTTCCCTACTGCAATGCTGTTTTGTATTCCGGGGTAATCTGCAAGACCCGTTATCTTAATACCGGTAGTGCTCCGGTTTAAAAGGTCCGTTCACCGGTACACCGAGATAATCAGCCTGCTTCCGGGTAAGGTGCGTCATTTTCACCCCAAGCTTTATTATATGTAAACGTGCTACTTCTTCGTCCAGCTCCTTGGGAAGGGTATACACGTTAACAGTGAGATCCTCTTCTGCAAGTTTCATCTGGGCAAGGCACTGGTTGGTAAAGCTGGTACTCATGACAAAACTCGGATGGCCGGTTGCACAACCGAGGTTCACCAGCCTCCCTTCTGCAAGGATGATGATTGACCTGCCGGATTCTAAAGTCCATTTATCTACCTGCGGTTTGATATTGGTTTGGGAGCATGCTTTGTTCGTTTCAAGGTAGTGCATATCGATTTCATGGTCAAAGTGTCCGATATTGCAGACAATTGCCTCGTTTTTCATCTGTTCCATATGCTCACCACGGATTACATCACAGCAGCCTGTCGCGGTGACAAAAATATCAGCAACCGGTGCCATTTCTTCCATGGTTGATACCTCAAAGCCTGCCATCGCAGCCTGGAGTGCACAGATGGGATCCACTTCCGTAACAATTACCCTTGCCCCGAAACCGCGCATGGACTGGGCGCAGCCTTTGCCCACATCACCGTATCCGCATACAACGATAATCTTGCCGGCAATCATAATGTCTGTTGCACGTTTTATCCCGTCTGCCAGGGATTCACGGCAGCCGTAAAGATTGTCGAATTTGGATTTTGTCACTGAATCATTTACATTGATAGCCGGGAATAGGAGTTCTCCTGCTTCTTTCATCTGGTACAGACGGTGAACCCCGGTAGTCGTTTCTTCCGAAACCCCCCGGATGTCCGCTGCTATCCTTGTCCAGTATCCCGGGTCCCTTTCATAACTTGCCTTTATCCTGTTCATGATAATGCGGAATTCCTTATTGTCATAGGTTTTATTAAGGAGCGAAGGATCTTTTTCCACTTTTACCGCCTGGTGAACAAAAAGCGTTGCATCACCGCCGTCATCAACAATAAGATTCGGACCGGAGCCATCGGGCCACCTGAGTGCCTGTTCAGTACACCGCCAGTATTCTTCAAGGGTTTCACCCTTCCATGCAAATACAGCGGCTTTTCCCGAAGCTGCAATTGCAGCAGCAGCATGATCCTGGGTTGAAAAAATATTACAGGATGCCCACCGTATGTCTGCACCAAGTTCCCACAAAGTTTCGATAAGCATGGCTGTCTGGATTGTCATATGAAGACTCCCCATAACTTTCAATCCCTTTAAAGGTTTAGAAGGACCATACTTTTCCCTCACTGCCATAAGTCCGGGCATTTCATTCCTGGAAAGTTCCATTTCTATGCGCCCGAAATCTGCCAGTGAAATATCTTTAACTTTATAAGGCAGGGACATATCAATGTCTGATTTTTGTTTCACATCGATCATTTTATTCCTCCTTCTTTAGTATATAAAAAGGCTTATAACCTTATTATTCATTGCTTTAGAGCGGTAATTAAAAAAATCGAAAGCATATTTTCAAGCTGGTGCAGGGTGCGTTCCTTTATGGTAAACCCGGTTTCTTTGAGCCAGGAGAGCACCTGCCCGTTTTCAAAACCGAGCCAGCGGTCGCCATATCTGCTCCGGAGCCGTTCATCGGCATGTTTTTCAAAATCTGCAATAATAAGCATACCCCCGGTCTTTACAACCCGGAACGCTTCATTGATTCCCAGCCCCGGTTCCGAAAGATGATGAAGCACCATATTGATGATTACTGTCTCTGCTTCATTATCCTTAAGGGGCAGGTGTTCGAGCTCCCCGATGCGAAGATCATAAGATTGGGGCTTTTTTTCAAGGGAAACCCTGGCTTTTTCGAGCATTCTGGGTGAATTATCCACACCGATAACATGTATGGCCTTTTTGTGCAAAAGGGGCAGTAAATCCCCGGTCCCGCATCCAAGGTCCGCTACAACAGAACACCGGGGAAGTACGGAATCTATTACCCCTGCAAGATCGAATCCTTTAAGAATATCTGCTTTAAGCCTTTCCCAGTCACCTGCAATAGTATTAAAGAACCGTCGTATCTCTTTCTTCTGGGTTTTTTTAAGGACATTTATACGATCCCCGTCCTGTTTAAAGACCGGGTTGTCCTTAAAAAGATACTTTACCTGGTTGATAAAAGTGAATCCATCCCCCTGCCGGGATGCATGGTAGAAGGACCATAAACCGTCACGCCTGAAAGAGATAAGTCCCGCGTCAGTGAGAATTTTCAGGTGTCTTGAAATCCTGGACTGACCCATTTCCAGCACTTCTGTAATTTCAGACACATGTAATTCATGTTCAAGGAGAAGTGCTGTAATTCTTAAGCGTGTTTCATCTGATAACGCCTTAAATAACCTTACTGTATTCATATATATCACTATATCAAGATATCCTGATATAATAATATAGTATTTTTACTATAAAATCAAGGGAAAAATAAAAAAAATTACTAAAAATACTATTGATGTATTAAGACATCGCGTTCGAAATACTTATCTGTTTCCTGTATAACCAGCCCGGATCCCACCAGGACGATGGGATAGGTTCCGGGGTCAACTCCCCCCGGATAGTTGTCGGTACCGGTAAATCATTCGTATTGATCTCGTCTATGAGACTGATAAAAAGATTACATCCCATAATCAGGCAAAGAATTCCCCCTGCTTACCGGAAGAAATAATTCTTCCAGTGTTAAATTAAATATAATAAATTTTTTATATTTTTTCATTGAGGCTACTCTAAAAACCTCATATAAAAAGACGGGTGGAAATTTCCTATCAGGTAGATTCCCTCGACAAAGAATAAATAAAATAAGGAAAA
>JAFGQK010000241.1 GCA_016935735.1 Spirochaetales bacterium
GAATCTGAAAGGCATAGCCTTTATAATCAATATAATAAGGAGGAAATAGACCACCTCCAAAGGAGGTGGTTTCCTTTTGATAATGAATAATAATGATACTTGTATTTGATTTTGGCACGACAGTCCTTAAAGGAGGGATTATTGATCTGAAAGGATCGTTAGCCGCATATGTAAGGCAATCCCTTATTTATCCCTTTCAAACGGATTCAGACATTAACAGTCCGTCCCCGGAAAAATGGATAGAAATATTCATATCTGTTTCACAAAAGCTTATACATACAATAAAAAGTATGGACATAAAAGCACCGGTTGAAGGGGTGGTGATAAGCGGGAATGGACCCACTTTTGTCCCTGTTGATGCAAAGGGTTCTCCTGTTTGTAATGCAATATCATGGGCGGATATACAAAGCAGGAAATATATAAAAGAACTCGGGGAAAAGACAGATAAACTGGTTGACCCGTCATTTTATCTTGCAAAGGCTTATATGCTTTTTAAACAAAAGCCTGAACTGTATGAACAGGTACGGTGGTTTCTCCCCTGCCCGGAATATATCAGCTTTTTCCTTACAGGAAACGCCAATACGTTTCTTCCTGCCCCGGGATATACCGCTTATATGTGGACAGATGATGTTATCATAAAAACCGGGATGGATAAAGATAAATTTCCTCCTTTTATACTCATGGGAAGTGAAACAGGAAAAGTAGGCAAGGCAGCCGGCGCAAAAACCGGGATACCGCCGGGAATCCCGGTTTTTGCAGGGGGGCCGGATTTTATCATGTCCCTGTTGGGAACAGATACGATGCAGGTGGGCCGGATATGTGACAGAACAGGAACATCTGAAGGAATCAATGTCTTTCATCATTCTCCTGTTCATACAAAAAACCTGACAACCTTTCCCCATATACGTGAAGGATTTTATCATATATCCTGTGTCATTCCTTTTGCAGGAAAAGTCCTTAACTGGTTTTTTGATTTATTACATAAAAAACCGGATGAGTACAGACAATTTTATTCATCTCTACCCCATATTCCCCCCGGTTCGGATGCACTTATTTTTCTTCCTCATGTTGAACAGACCAAATCATCCCTCTGGCCTTCTTACCGGAAAGGAGTATTTGCAGGTCTTACCATTGAGCATAAAAAGGAACATCTTTTTAAAGCAATTATCGAAGGGACCGGGTACACAATCCGGGAGATTTTTGAATTGTTTGAAAAAGAGGGGTTGAACAGTGAAGAGGTGAGGGTTTCCGGGATACAGGCATCATATGAAGAATGGAATACAATCCGGGCCAATATACTGGGCAGGAGGATGCTCGTACCCACTATCAAGGATACGGAGCTTACCGGATGTGCATGTGTCGGGTATACCTCGCTTGGATACTTCGGGAGTTTTCACAATGCATCGGAGCACATGGTATGTATAGAAAAAATAATTGAACCTGATGCAGGGATACACCGGATCTACACTGATTTGTATGATATTTATAAAAAGATCTACAATCAGACAAATCCGGCTTTACAGGAACTTAATGAGATGAGAAGAATGACATTGAGGAGTGTTCAACATAAGTTAAACCCAGATTGTTAGTAACAAGGTGGATTCAGGGAGTTACCAAATAATGGAGGTTCTTGTAAAAATACTATATTTACTGCAAGAACCAGCCTTAGCAACAGTGGAGTATTTCTATTTCCTTTTAGTATAATAAAATAAAAATACTCCGAGGCCTCATGCAAAAAATCCTTAAATACTATTGGATTTTTGCACGAGGCTCAATGGTAATAATTTTAGTAATGGAGGTAGAGATGTCAAAAGAAATTACCCGTGAAAGGGCTATAGAGCTCCTTAATGAGTATATAAAAAATCCGAGCATGATAAAACATTGCCTTGCATCAGAAGCAGTATTGGGAGCTATTGCCGAACATCTTGGAGAAGACAGGGGGAAATGGGCAATGGCAGGGCTTTTACATGATCTTGATGTGGAAATAACAAATGCGGATCTTCATGTTCACGGCAGGGAAACGGTACATCTTTTAAAAAACGAAGGGGTGGATGGTGAGATAATCGAAGCAATCAGCCTGCATAATGAACTTTCTAGCGGGAAAAAAAGGAGTACAAAATTTCATCATGCTCTTGCAGCAGGCGAAACAATTACCGGTCTGATTATTGCCGCCACATTAGTATACCCCGATAAGAAGATAAACAGTGTCAAACCCAAATCAATAATAAAAAGAATGAAAGAAAAAGCTTTTGCCGCATCAGTAAACAGGGATATTATCCGGGAATGCGAGATAATCGGTATCCCCCTGGCCGGGTTTGCCGAAATATCCCTTAAAGCAATGCAGGGAATAAGCGATAAACTGGAATTATAGCAGGACACTCATTTCATTTTAGTTATAAATGGCAGGAATAAATAATCATCGGATTTAATGTAAAAAAATGTCACGTGGTAAGAACATAGCTCCGCAAATTATTTAATGGAAGAAAAGGGAAACCACCAATTACACAGATTACACAGAAATAGATAGAAAAATCTGTATAACCGGTGTAATCTGTGGTTTCATCTCATTATTGTGGAAAATCGAAATTCCTGGACAATAAAACAGGTTATTACTTCTTCTTCTTTTCCAGGTAATACCGTATAAGTTCATTCGTTGAATTGTCATGATGAAAAACAACTCCGGGATCCTTTTCTCCCTGTTCCAGCTCGGAAAGAATATTTTTCGCAAGTTGTTTTCCCAATTCCACACCCCACTGGTCATAACTGTAGATATTCCATATAACACCCTGTGTGAATATTTTATGTTCGTACATGGCAACAAGTGCACCGAGTATCCGGGGGGTAAGCAGATCGAACATAATGCTGTTTGTCGGTCTGTTCCCTTTAAACACCTTATACCTGTAGAGTTTTTCTATCCCGGCTTCCGTATAGCCTGCTTTAAAAAGATTTTCCTTTCGCGGTTCTTCATCCCTCTTTACCTCATCCAGGGTTTTGCCGTTCATAAGCGCTTCTGTCTGTGCGATAAAATTGGCAATAAGCTTCCTGTGATGATCGCCTAACGGGTTATGGGTGTTTGCCGGTGCGATAAAATCACAGGGGATAAATTTCGTTCCCTGGTGAATAAGCTGATAAAACGCATGCTGGCCGTTTGTTCCCGGTTCCCCCCAGATAATCGGGCCGGTCTGCCAGGTAACTTCATTTCCGTTTTTATCCACATATTTCCCGTTGGATTCCATATCCCCCTGCTGGAAGTAAGCCGGGAAACGGTGCAGATACTGGTCATAAGGAAGAATTGCATGGGTTTCTGCATTAAAAAAATTATTATACCAGATCCCGAGGAGAGCGAGGGTGACGGGGATATTTCTCTCCGGTGGTTCCGTTAAAAAATGATTGTCCATTTCGTGTGCACCAGAAAGGAATTCAATAAAGTTTTCATACCCGATCATAAGCATTATGGAAAGACCGATTGCAGACCAGGAAGAATAACGGCCGCCCACCCAGTCCCAGAATTCGAACATGTTTTTACTGTCAATCCCGAACGCTTCCACTTCTGCTTTGTTTGTTGATACTGCGACAAAATGATAAGGAACCGCGGCAGCATTTCCACAAAATCGTTCAAGAACAAATCCCCGTGCACTTTTTGCATTAGTAATAGTTTCCTGGGTGGTAAATGTTTTTGATGAGACAATAAACAATGTCTGTTCCAGATCCACCTTTTTTAATGTTTCTGCAAGGTGTGTTCCATCGATATTGGAAACAAAGAAGCATTCAGGTCCATCCCCGTAAGGTTTAAGGGCTTCGGTAATCATAAGGGGCCCAAGGTCAGATCCTCCAATCCCTATATTAACAACGTAGCGAATTTGTTTGCCGGTAAAACCTTTCCATTCCCCACTTCGCACACGGTGTGAAAAATCACACATCTGTTCCAAAACCCTGTTTACATCCGGCATCACATCCTTTCCGTTCACATAAATGGGTCTATTTGCACGGTTCCTTAAAGCAATATGAAGAACAGCCCTTTTTTCCGTTTCATTTATCTCCTCCCCGTTCCACATAGCCTTTTTTGCACTGTCAAAATCCGCTTCCTTAAGCAGTTTACGGAGTAGAGACATCGTTTCTTCCATAATAATGTTTTTACTGTAATCAAGATACAACCCGCATGCTTCTATAGTAAACCGTAAAGCCCGCCTGGTATCCTCTTTGAACAGGTCTTTTAACTGCCACCTGCCGGCTTCCTCCTTGTGAGATTTCAATTTTTTCCAGGTATCTGTCATATCAATGGCATTCATGTGTTTCTCCTTTTATATAATACGGTTTTACTGTGTTCTTGTCCTGGCAGTTCCGTCCCTGGTGGTACACTATTTCTCCAGGCAGGAGCTCCGTCCCCCGGGGAATGTACTTTTTTTCCAGATGGGAGCTCCGTCCCCCGGTCAGGAGCTCCGTCCCCCCGGGACTGCACTATTTTTCCAGGCAGGAGCTCCGTCCCTCCTACATCTGTCCGGTACTTAAGGGATGAATAATCTTTTTCCCCGGTAATATGAAATGATCCGGAACCGGGAATTGTGAGCAGAGAAGGAGTACTTCCCTGTTTACTTTCTCTATAACTGATTCCCTGTCCAGATTCTCTACTACAGTATGGATAAAGCGGGCAATCTCATCCATCTGTTCCTCCTTCATCCCCCGGGTCGTTACGGCAGGTGTTCCGATTCGAATCCCGTTGGGATTAAGCGGTGATGATGTGTCCCCGGGAATGGTATTAAAGTTTGTTACTATTCTTGCACGGTCAAGAGCTTTTGCCGTCTTTTTCCCGGGTATTCCCTTGTTCCTCAGATCGATAAGGATAAGATGATTATCTGTTCCATCAGACATTAATTTGAATCCGTACTCCATTAATTTTTCTGCGAGACGGCGGGCATTTTTAATAATCTGTCCGGCATATTCAATAAATTCAACAGTATCCGCTTCTGCCAGGGCAACTGCAATTGCAGTAATTGTATGCATATGCGGCCCCCCCTGCTGCCCGGGAATAATCGCTTTATCGACCTTTTCTGCATGTTCCTCTTTGCAGAGAAGCATCCCTCCCCTGGGGCCCCGCAGGGTTTTGTGCGTTGTTGTTGCAACAATGTCCGCATAGGGTACGGGACTGGGATGAAGACCTGCTACCACAAGACCGGAAATATGTGCTATATCACTGACATGAAAGGCACCGACCTTTCCGGCAATCTCACCGAACCGCTTAAAATCGATCTCACGGGGATATGCCGTATACCCGGAGATAATGATCTTTGGATGAATCTTTTCCGCCAGTTTCTCTATTTCATCATAATCAAGTCTTCCTGTTGCCGGATCTACAGTATAGTGGGCTGCATTGAATATCTTGCTGGTAATACTCCCTTTTGAACCGTGGGTCAGATGCCCGCCGGAGGAAAGCAACAGCCCCATAATCGTATCACCCGGATGTGCCAGGGCATTATATGCAGCAAGGTTTGCCACAGAGCCTGAATACGGCTGGACATTCGCATGATCTGCCTTAAAGATCTTTTTTGCCCGTTCAATGGCCACGGTTTCAATAAGATCTGTTACCTGCTGCCCTTCATAATACCGCTTTCCCGGATACCCTTCTGCATATTTATTGGTAAGACAGCTTCCTGTGGCAAGCATCACTGCCTTTGATACATAATTCTCTGATGGAATTAATCTTATTACGCCGCTCTGGCGGGCCTGTTCCTGCCGGATTAATTCATAAATCTGCGGATCATATTGTTCAAGTGCCGAAAACATAATGGTACTCCTGTAAAAACAAAGTGATTTGGGCTCTCCTTAATGATTACTGAAATAACCCTTTCACTCTACGGATAATCAAAACTTATATCCGAATTTTCTTAACATCTCTTTTCTCGCTTTTTTATCTTCACCGGTTTCTACACCCTTTGGGGCATAACCGTCTATTACACCGATAATACCACTGCCCTGGTCTGTCTTTCCAATAATAACCTGGAGTGGATTTGCAGTAGCGCAAAAGATCCCGGCTACTTCCTGGCAGCTTTTTATCTGGTTTAAGATATTAATGGGAAAAGAATCCTTTATTACCAGGTAAAATGTATGTCCTGCCCCGATTTTTTCTGCACACCGAACAGCATCCTTGATAAGACCCTGGTCATTTCCCTCTATCCGTATAAGACAGGGACCGGAAGCCTCACAAAATGCAAGCCCGTACTTGATACCCGGGACAGAGGTAATAACGATTTCCGCAATATCTTCAGCCGTTTTTATAAAATGCGATTGTCCAATAATAATATTGCAATTCTCACTCCATTGTAAATCGATACAGCTTACTTCCATGGCTATACTCCTTCTGCTTTTAATAATATATCCAGATCGATTTCCACACCTGCACATGGCATCTGGATTCCCCAGTTTTCGAGTACCGAGGGATGAAATTCGCCCAGGATTCCCACCAGTTGATCTGTATAGTAGATCAGGGCAGTCCTTCCCGGGATAAACCGCGGGTCTTCTGTTTCTTTAAGGAGATATGTTTTAGAAAGATAGAAAAAGAAGGCAGAAACGTATGCGTTCATATCATTAAACCCCGCGTCTTTATTTGCTTCCAGAAATGCACAATAGTTTTTCGTTATTGAACCGTAGTTTTCTGCAGGATCTATGAATGCGACTTTCCCGGTTTCAAAAATTTTATGCGGATACACCGCATTTGCAGAGACGGATTCTGATGCAAGAAGATTCGGCAATATGGATTTCCTGACCATTGCATAATTTTCTGTCATAGGATTCTGGATATGAATAAATCCGGAATCCGGGACATTCATCTTTTCAATAAAATCCGATCGTGAACCAAGGTAATTGTAAATCATTTCCGTAAACCCCAGTCCCACCATGATATCCCGTACCTCCCGGGAAAATACTTCTGCCCGGGATAATCTTCCGATTGTATAATCCCCCGGCATTTCCGGTATAAAACTATCCATACCCCTCCCGATCATTATTTCCTCTACAATATCCACAGGATGTAAAAAATCGTTTCTGTACGGAGGCGGGGAAAGAATAACCGTATTCTTTTCTGTTGTTACCTGGTTTCCTGCTTTTGCTATACTCGCTGCCGCTTCATCCGGGGTAATGGTTTCACCCAGTAATTTTGCTCCAAATGACACTTCCAGGGATATATTTTTCTGAAAATAAAATGGAGTAGGGATTTCCCTGCCGTATAGTGTATCATAGGGATACGAGACAAGTACAGGAAGTATATCATATCCGAAGTCAGCAAAATCGCATGCCACGATGGATGCTGCAAGAAGAAGGGTATCGATATAAATTCCGGTAAGCTCGATAAAAAGGAAGCTGTCTCCCGGTTCCAGGGCACCAAGGGTGGCACTGTTGATAATCGGCGGAAAGCTTAGCACATCATCCTTTGCATCCTTTAAAAACGGAAATTTCTCGAATTGATGAACAATCCAGCCAAACTCCACCCCTTTGGGGTGATCGGTAAGTATTTCCCGGAGATTCATCCTGCGTTGAAAACCAAGCGGGACAAAGGAAGTTTTTACCGGATCGGCTGCACAGTAGGACACAGGATATTGAATCATATCTGCCCTGTATACACCCATGGCAATAGATTTTCGCTTTTGTCCGTAATTCCCGCAGATTTTTTCCTGGGTCTGGATAATATCAATAAGAAAGGATTCTTCAATCGGTTTACCCTTTGCAGCAAAAGCTGCAATATACGGCCGTATATCCTTAAGGTTGGGATCGACTTTTATAATACGGTCCCCGGTCTCTTTCATATCTTCTTTCATTGAGAAAAAGTCATAAACAGGCAGCCCACACCCAAGAAGGATTTTTACCTGTCTTGCCAGACCTGCAGTGGACCAGAGATCCGGTCTGTTTGTATCATTGAGTTCGATTTTTAAGATGCCTTCCGATTCATCCCAATCGTCCAGTTCCGCTTTTGCACCGGGGAGTATCCGGATAAGTTCATCCTCATCTAATTTTTTCCCGATAAGCGAGAAAAAGGCCTTTTCATTCACTTCAATTTTCGGCATATGAGTTTCTCCTTTTTCTTAATCGTACCTGTTCAATATCACTGGTAAAAAGATCCCTTAAGTCGTTTAACCCGAGGGATAAAAGTGCCATCCTGTCTATTCCGAGTCCCCATGCAAGAACAGGGACATTTATCCCGAGTGGTTTGGTTACTTCCGGGCGGAAAATACCTGAACCGCCCAGTTCAAACCATCCGAGTACATCATGTTTGATATGCACCTCTACCGATGGTTCGGTAAAAGGAAAATATGCAGGAACATATTTCACTTCCTTTGATCCTGCCACCTCCACTGCAAATACTTTCAGGAGACCTAAAAGATTCTTCAAATGCACATGTTCCCCAAGGACAATTCCTTCAATTTGATAAAAATCTGCCGCATGAGTGGCATCGACCGTATCCGGCCGGAAACACCGCACAACACCGAAATATTTACCCGGAATCTTTGCCTTTGTAAGGGTTTTTGCAGAAAGAACAGTACCCTGACTCCGCAGGATAAGTCTTTTTGTAAAATTCCTGTCAAATGAATAATTCCAGCCGCGGCTGCCTGTTTCCCACCCATTTTCATGGGTTTTCGCTACATGATCAAGGTATGGATTTTCTATTTCTTTTGCATATTGAGGTTCGGTAATATAAAATACATCATGAATATCACGGGCAGAATGGAATTGAGGCATAAAGAGTGCATCAGAATTCCAGAATTCCGTTTCCACAAGCGGACCTTCAAATTCCTCAAACCCCAGTGATATGAGTTTATCTTTTAAATCTACTAAAAAATTAACATACGGATTCTTTCTCCCCAGCAATACACGGGAAGGAGGAACATTAATGTTATATCCCCTGAAACCTTTTGTTTTCCATTCACCCCGTGCCAGTATTTCGGGAGTTAGAATCCCGATCTCTTCCCCGGTAATCCCTCTCTCCTTCAGAGCCTTGCCTGCAGATACTCCATCATCAGTAATGGAGTAGGATATTTTTTCACGTTCTGCAATCTTGAAAATACCGGCTGCGGAACCGCGTTTTTTACTATGCTGTAATACAATACCTTTTTGTTCTTCTGTAAGGGAATCGAGAAGAACCTGCCCCTGATCTGAAACAGAAGCAATAAGGTCTTTAAGAACATCCATCTTTTTATTACCGGAACAATCGCCAATACAAACCCGTTTTTCCTTATCCATAAGAAGAACACCCTCTTTTGAAAGAGACCCAAAGGCTGATCCGGCATCCTTATTCTCTATACCCATTTTTTTTGCAATATCCGGGAGGGTAAGCGGTCCTTCCTTTTCCAGAAGCCGGATCATACATTCTTCAGGTGTGCCGGCTTTATGATACTCCTCTCCCAATTCAGTTATTTCCAGGAAAACATGTTTTTCCCTTTGTGATTCTTTTATAAGGGCTTTTTGAGAAAGCCAGCTAAAAACCTGGTTGCACTGGCCAAGATTAAAAGACAATGTATCCATGAGTAATTCATTTGTCAATTTCTCCCCTCTGGTAAACTGAAGGAGGACTTTGATTTCAAGGGGATGAAGTCCTTTTATAATGCTCTCCTTTTCCATATACTCCTGCCTTTCACTCCAGATTCTTATTGGTACAGGATATATAAAAAAGTGTAAAGGGGTGGCTATTATGAAAACATCGCCTTTACGGATAAAATAAACCCTTTTTTGCCGGGTTTTAAAAAGGCAAAGCCTTTTCATTGACTTTTTATAGAAAAGAAATTAAACTTAAAAGGTAAAGGATAATTCGACCTGGAACTCGTAAAAATGAATCTGGAAGAAAGGATATTATGAAAGCACATATCATCAGTCTGTCAAGGGGATCTGTTCAAATCGGTGCCACTGTTTTTCAACCATTTGCAAATAAAAGAACAGAAATTCCCGAATTTGATGTTGCTGAAGAATCGATGGAAGAAGCCAAAAGGGTACTTGTTGAATACTTAAAAAATACCTGTAAAAACGAGAAAAAATAGATCCGAAAAACCCGTATTAATCCCCTGATAGTGAAATGATTCTTTCTACAATTATCTCTTTAACAAAAGGCGATATATCTTCGAGGGAGGTATCTTCAATCCCGGATACTTTTATAACACGTCCAATAGACTTCTTAATCATATCTTTTTTCGGCCCATAAACATAATGACTTACCCTGGACTTTGATTCCCAGTTTGTAATAATACACACGCTATTATTCATTCCCAGTTCAATCTTTCCTTCAATTTCTATTTGCCTGGCTTTATTCCAATCCGGCTGCGGGGAATCCTGGACAACAAGGATTTCCGTCACAAGCAATGTATTCCCTGCTTCACTTATCTGACCGCGGATACATAGATACAGACCGGCCTTTTTCCCTATATCCTTTGCCCTATTCCCTGAAAGTGTATACACTGTTTTTTCTTCATCATTCTGTCCGGCAATAAGAAGAACATCCTTAACGTTATTTACTTCCACCAATCCAAAATAGATTGACCCCATTTTGTTGTCCGATTCGGTATTATCCGGTTTTTGTTTCTCTTTTTGCCCAAGGCTATACAGAAAGGACACGGAAGTTATTAATAAAAACAGCATCAATACTATTCTTTTCATCACATACTCCTCATCTTACTATTTTAAGCAAACGTATTAAGGATAAGTCCTGTTTGGGGTCTTATGTTATTATAGGCTTTTACCGAAGATTCATGGAAAGAAAGTTCCTGCTTGAAATTCGAGATAAGCGTATCTATTGTTTCAGGAGATATTCGAACAAATTTTTCTGCCATATTTGTTTGTCCAATAAGCCGTTCGATAAGGTTATCCAGCATTCTTAATTTATAGACAGGAACCCCTTCGCCATTCATTCTTGCAGGGATTGCAGTAATATGTTTGAATCTTGCATAAATACTCTGGCTGGGTTTTAAGGGAACCGTAATTTTACCTGTCCCATGCTTAAGCCGGATAATATTGGGAATGATTACAGGCTGTACAGAAGAAATACCCTGAATCACAAAAAACTCCTCTTTATAACTATCGGTATCTTCTTGAGCCTGGTTTATATTTTTTATATTTCAATAAAAAAGAGCAGTTGAATGATTACAGCCAACGCATAAGCTATCTATGTCTTCTTTCATCTTTAGATTTGCATTTAATACAGAGAAAAGCATAAGGAATAGCCCTGAGCCGTTCTTCAGGAATTTTCTCCCCGCATTTCATACATTTTCCATAATGTTCATTTTCAATTCTCGCAATAGCAGCATCAATAAGCTGAAGACGGTTTATTTCCTGGGCTTCGAGGGTTTTGAGCATTTTTTTATCTATATCATCAGACGCTATGTCTGCAAAATCCTTGGGGTCCTTATCTTCGATAAGTTCTCTAAACTCCTCATTCTCTGCGGCTATATTCTGTATAATGAGTTGTTTTTGCTTGATAAGCATTTCTTTCATTTCCTGTATAAAGGCCTTATCCATTTCCTATCCTCTATAAAATTATTTTTTTATTGGATCTCTTTGCCACTATCCTTTCCGGTTTCACAATGCTTATTCTCTATTCAAAGTTCTATGATCCAATAGTTTTTTTGCGAATGCAACTATGGACTAAAACAAAAAAAATGTCAAGCATCATTGACAAATCTATATAAGTTCTTTATACTGACATTCAGAGAACTGCCATATTTCGAGCAGGTGATAAATAAGGAGGTCCAGTGGCCAAAGAAGATGCAATCGAAGTACAGGGAATTGTAAAAGAGTCCCTTCCAAATACAATGTTCAGAGTGGAACTGGACAATGGACATATTATTCTAGCCCACCTTTCCGGGAAAATGAGAAAACATTATATAAGAATTGTCCCTGGTGATGTCGTAAAAGTAGCTCTTTCTCCCTATGATCTTACACGGGGCAGGATTATTTACCGGTCCGGCTAACGAATAAAAACCCATAAAGCCCCGCTTCCGCCAAATTCTTTTTCAGCGATACCGCATTCACCAGTAAGCGGATTTGTCTGGATATACTCCCTGATCTTTTTTGCAAGAGTATAGAGTTGCCTGGAATGTCTGCCTTTTCCATGAATTATAAGTACTTTTTTTATACCCGCTTTTTTACACTCAAATAAAAACCGGTCAACTGCTTTACATGCATCCTTTACCATCATTCCATGAAGATCCAGGGTCTTTTGCGGTTTCATTCTTAACCGTTTTGCACGTTCTTCCCCTGGAAACTTATCTTTCTGCTGTAATTCCTTTTCCTGTATACTTGCATTATCCGGGAGATACTTATCCAGGTAATTATCCATGTGTATTTGATTATTCTTATTCTTATTCTTTTCCCATTCATCCAGTATTTTGTGAAAGTCCATATCAGTTTAATATAATAAAAAAGCTGCTATTAAAGGAAGTACCTTATTCAGGAAGTACTTTGTTCAGGAAGTACCTGAACAGATAGATTTTATTCCATACCCATTTTCCAGATTTTCAATAAAATCCAATTCCATAATATGAGAAAATATTTTGGTTTCCTTTTTTTTGTTCATGGATATTTTCTTATACTGGGAGGGAGACATATTGGTATGTTTTTTAAATATTTTATTAAATGCCGATTTTGAATTGAATCCCGCATTGAAAGCAATAGTTAAAATACTTTCATTTTCCAGGGAGTTATCGGCAAGAAGGTTTTTTACTGCTTTAATCCTGAATCCATTTATAAAATCATAAAAATTAATTCCCAAAATACTGTTTAAAAGATGGGAAAGAAGATTCCTGGAAATATGAACCCTATCTGCAAGAAGTGGCAGGGTAAGATCCGGGTCTGTATACAATTTTTCTTTTTTCATAACAAGGAACAATCGATTTAGATATTCCTTTGAATTCTGTTCAGAAAGATGTAATTTCTTATATACTGAATGATTGTTCTCTTTATCCCAGGTAATAAAAAGAAGACCCGGTTTCAAAATGCTTATATATCCAAAGAAATAGATGATAAAAGTCACAAATAACGGGGGAAGCCAGACAAGCACATCGTTGTTTATGATAAAAATTTTCCCAACAGAGCTCATTAAGCAGAGTATATTATAAATAAAACAGGTAAAAATGAGGATTTCGTGAATACTCAAATCCTTTTTATTTACAATAATTCCGTTCTTTTCCTGCCCTGCCATTTTCCTGTAACAATAGAACAAATAGCTGCTTAATTGTATAAATACAACAAAAGAGAAGAGAACTTTTATCATATCCATAAAGCCGTGAAGATGTATAATCATGCCAGGAGTAAAAAAAGTAACTGGAATAATAAAGAGAAAAGAAATAGAAAATGGTAATAAATGAATAATATCTTTTTTTCTGAAATGGAATGAATGGAAACGGAGAACTTTCATGATAAAAAATAAAACCGGTCCATAGAGAAACCGGAGACAATGATCAATTCGTAAAAAGGAGATAGCTGAAACAGAGGAAAAAAGTATATCCAGCAAGAAAATCGATAACAGACATACAAGCATACGATTTACCAGTTGTTCGCCCCTCTTTGTTGTTAAAAGGGCACTCGATAAAAAAAGCCCCTGGACAATTCCCGTAATTGCTATAATTGTTAAAAAATCTACTTTAAACCACTCCATAGTATTTTCCTCTTCAATTATTAATATATGCAATAAGTGTGCCAGAATATCTTTTCACATTTATTTCCTTATAATACAAAGAGTTATGTAGAATTCTCATAAAAATGATCTTTATACATTATTTGCATAATTGATAAGCAAAAAATATGCCAGAAATTATAGTTGTATAATAATTTCCTGTAATATAAAGAATTATGTTGGATTGCACTATTGCACGGGGAAATTGCAAATTTGCATGATATTTTAGCTATGGTTTCTTGTTTTGCCCATACCAATACGGGTAAGGGCAAAATCATATTTCACCGGATCCGCAGGATTAATCTTTATAAATTCCCCGGTAATTTCCATAGCAGTTTTTATATCTGCCTGATTCCTCCGGGTAAACCCGAAATCCCGGGCAATCCGGTGCATGTGTGTATCCAGGGGAATGATAAGTTTTGAACAGGGCAGGCCGGACCATGGACCCGGGTCAATTTCATCCTTACGTATCATCCACCGGAGGAACAGGTGAAGCCGTTTACAGGCACTTCCCTTACCCGGATCCGGGAGGAGGCTTGATTTTGTTTCAGTGAAAAAGGATCGTAATTCCCTGATAAAACCGGTAAGAGCAGGAACAAAGGTGGTGTGACTATCCTTATAGTGGGAGAGAAAGCACTGGTATAATGATCCATGAATCCTGTAGATATTTTTGCATGCAACCAGGAAGGAACCTACTTCTTCACCAGAGGTAAACCGGTGCTTAAATCCTGAAAATAATGACAGAAGATACCTGTCACTCATATCCAGCAGGTACTCGGGAGAAAGAGTAATACTATTTATGACTTCCCGGATACTTTTATGAATTTGTGCTACCCGCCCATATGAAAGAGCGGATACAACAAGCCCGGTAAGTTCACAGGAGTTTTTATCTGTGTGAGTATGAAGAAACATAACCGGGTCTGTAAAGATATACTGATAATCGTTATATTGAAAATAAATATGCTCCAGGTAATGAAAAGTATATTGTTTCTTAACAGGCACAGGAGTTGATCCTTTATTTATGAATATTTTTCACTAATAATTTCTACCCTGTTATCTTTATCAAGAACCGCATGGATTTTCATTCTATTGGTAATCTCATGGGCAATAATTTTCTGGGAAATGGGATTCTCAATAGTTCGTTCGATCTCTCTTTTCAAAGGCCGGGCACCATAGGTTTCCGAATAACCGGATTCTGCAAGAAGTTCCTTTATCTCGCCATCCACCGTAAGAATTATTTTTTGTTCTTTCAGCCCCTCCTGTAATTTCTCAAGTTCAAAATCTACGATCTTTCGAATATGTTCTTTTGAAAGCGGATGAAATACAATAATATCATCAAGTCTGTTTATAAATTCCGGGCGAAAGAATTTTTTCACTTCTGCCATGACGCTTTTTTTCGTTTCTTCATATCCTTCCAGCCCTTTCGCCTGGACAAACCCGATCCGTTTCACCTCCTGGGACAGGATCGTGCCCCCTATGTTCGACGTTCCAATGATAAGAGTATTTCTGAAATTAACCTCCAGCCCCTGTCCGTCGGTAATTTTCCCGTTATCGAAAATCTGGAGAAGCAGATTAAAGACATCATGATGGGCTTTTTCGAGTTCGTCCAGGAGAATTACCGAGTATGGATTCCGGCGTACTTTTTCCGTAAGCTGTCCTCCCTCTCCATAACCGACATATCCCGGGGGTGCACCGATAATCCGTGATACGGTATGCCGTTCCTGGTATTCGGACATATCCAGTCTTATAATCTTATTCTCATTATCTAAAAGGAATTCAGCCAGGGCTTTTGCAAGTTCCGTTTTGCCAACTCCCGTAGGACCAAGAAAGAGAAAACTCCCAATTGGCCTGTTATGCAGTTTCAATCCGGCCCGGTTCCGGCGGATTGCATTACAGACCGCAGATACTGCCTGGTCCTGGCCAACGATACGCTTATGGATTTTGTCCTCCATATGGGTAAGTTTTTCAGACTCGGTTTCCACTAACCGTGTAAGAGGTATCCCCGTCCACCGGGAAATAACTTTGGTTATATCCTCTTCTGTTACACTGATATCTTTTGATGAGATATCTTCCTGCCATTTTTCTTTATGTTGTTTGAATTCATTTTCCATCGTAATAAGCTGCTGCTGGATATCCGCAACCCTTTTAAAATCCTTTTTTGAAAAGGCATCATACTGTTCATCAAGGAGCCGTACCTTTTTTGTCTCCACAGACTTCATATGCGGGGGTACATAAATACTCGCAAGATGCTTTGTTGCCCCGGCCTCGTCAATAACATCAATTGCCTTATCCGGAAGATACCGTTCCGAAATATACCTGTCGGAAAGCCTGGCCGCCGCTTCAATCGCTTCCCTGTTATAAATAATCGAATGATGCTTTTCGTATTTTTCAATAACCCCTTTAAGTATTTCTATCGTCTCATCAACTCCCGGTTCTTCAATCTTAATAGGTTGAAGCCGTCGTGCCAGTGCTTTATCTGTTTCCACATACTTTTTATAATCTTCTATTGTTACAGCACCGATACACTGGAGAAGTCCTTTTGCCAGCGCCGGTTTAAGCATCTCCGAGGCAGTGCCTTCACTCCCCCCTGTAGCAGAAAGTACTGTATGGAACTCATCAATAAAAAGAATAATAGAGCCTGAAGCATTGATGATTTCTTCTCTTAAGGATTTAAACCGTTCTTCGAAATCTCCCTTAAACTTGGCCCCGGCAACGAGTTCTGCCATTTCAAGTGTCACGATCTTTTTCCCGAGTAATGTTTCCGGGACTTCTGCATCCACAATTCTCTGGGCCAGACCTTCTACAAGAACTGTTTTCCCGACCCCGGGCTGTCCTATAAGAACAGGGTTGTTTTTATTTCTCCGGGAGAGGACGCGTATAATCTGCATTATCTCATCTTCTCTGCCAATCACGGGGTCCAGTTCCCCGCGCCGTGCCTGGGCAGTAAGATCGGTTGTATACCTGCTTAAAACATCCTCTTTACTGTCTGCTTTCCTGTCTTCTATTTTACGCCCGCTTCTTAATGAATTATATGCCTTTATGGCTTCAGATTCGACTAATCCGGCTTTCACTAGAATTTCCTGAACAGCTCCAACCCCGTCTTTCAACATGGTGATAAATAAAAGCCCGGCGCTTATATATTTATCACCCATCTCCCGGGCTGAATCAAGGGCTATCTTAAAAAGGTTTTCCACTTCAGGAGAAATAGAAACATTAAGCGACGCTTCAGCACTACTGTCTTGAGGTAATTCTTCCGTTTGTTGCAGGGTATAAATTTCCTGCATGATATTGTCCCGTATCTCAATCCCGTTCATTCCCATCTCGTTAATAATTCGTAAAACCACAGAATCGTGCTGTTCTATAAGGCCAAGGAGGATAAACTCGGGTTTAAGGATTGTCTTTCTCATATTCACCATTTCCTTTATCCCGATATTGAGTGCACCAATACATTTCTCCGTGCAATGAAAAAGATATTTTTGAAACATATTTACCTCCACATCTTCCTCCTTTATTATCAAAAGAGAACCACCGCCTTTGGAGGTGGTCTATTATCTCCTTATTATAATAAATATAAAGGCTATGCCTTTCAGATTCTTTTGATTTAGAAAAAGCCACCTGCTCTGCAGGTGGTCTTTTACTCTGCGCTCTACTGAAATCGAAAGGATAATTGAATTATAAAAATTACTACCTTAATTATTTTATCCAATAATCCATCGAAAGTCAAATCTTTCATCCGGGTTCGATTTCCCAAAAAGGTTTCTGGAACCACCTTCCTCCTCCAAACAGAATTACAAAAGTAAATGGATGTCAATGTATACAGCATAGGTTATGAATACAGTTCAGATAATTAAAACTTTACAGTTTCCAGATCCCGGCCAACACAAGTGCTATGGTTCAAAGAACCCGGGACCTTTCCGGTACACATACCTTGAATTCTATTCCGATCTCTTCTATTATAAATAAATAAGGAGAAGAAATATGAAAAAGAATTGTTTGGTTTTATTCCTTATCCTGATTTCCGTGTTCTGCAGTGCAAAAGAGCATGTTACGGTGATTGCAGTGGTGGATAAGGATGATTTTACCGGAACACAGGCAGTTGATTTCATTGCTATTGCAAAGAATGGGGTTTCTCTTGCAAATAATACATATAGTAGTTATATAAGTGTTTCCTACGGCAATAATAAAACAGATTCGGGATATGAGGTTATCGTTGAATTCAGTGCTGTTGCAGACCGGAAATATACGGAAATAGAGATATATAAAGATGGAAAACATAATGGGATTTCTTTAAGCCTTACCGCAGATATTGTGCCTGAAACAGCTTCGTATATTGCAGATGGAATTTTTTACTGCTGGTCCTCGTATTATAATTTCTTTGCAGACAAAATGGAATCACCCCCTGAATATGTAGAAGAACTCTCGACAGTAACCGTGGGACAATCGGTTATCCATGATATTTCCACCCTCCAGCAGCTTTCACCCTATTCCATTGCCATGAAAAAAGATGGTTCCTTTCTTGTTGCCTGTTCAGTGGTATGTGTGGAATTAAACAATTTCTTCAAGGTTATAGACCAGCCGGGGAAATCCATTTATGAATCCGGTAATTACTCATATGCATTTGATGTTGGTGTTACCCCCGGGGGCACCATATATTTTAAACCCGCCACGGGGAGGGATATTTACCGGATTGTCGAAGGCCTTCCCCAGCCGCAGAAATGGAAAGCAGGGACGGACCTTTACGGACCATTCACCGTACTCCCGAACGGGAGTGTCATCCTCATAAACCAGTCTGAAAAAAAGAATTATCTTCTTGATAATAAAAAGCGGACCGAGTTGCAGCTTTCCATGGGGAATTACAGCTATATTTCGGCAATAACGGTGGGGCCCGAAGGGAATATCTGGCTGTACGACTCGGTCGAGCGAAGGGTAAAAATATATACAGACAAGGGTGAGTTTATCGGGGGAATAATGCCCCTGGTAAATCAATACAAAATATTCTTAAACCCATCCTCAATGGCTGTGTACGATGACATGAGTTTTTTGCTTTCAAACAACCAGGAACTCTGGGGTTTCCGGAAAGATGGGACTCCCCTCTGGAGACTCACTGAATTACCCGGTCATTTTACCGACAAACTTCCCCTTACTTTTAACTTTAATGTTGACAGGGATAAAGGGCTGATTTACCTGGCAGATATCATGGGAAAACGGCTTATAAAATTCCTGGATAGATCGTACTGTTCAAAACAGCATATTACAAATCCTTTTGAAGAAAAAATCATAAGCCTGAACAAACAATACTGGGAGGATGATTCCGATCCTGAACCCCTGGCAGCCAAGGCACTTTTATATGAAGAAAAAGGGGCATTTGCCATGGCAAAATATCTATGGGAACAGGTCGTGGAAGCCGATCCTTTTCATGAACAGGCAAACGAGCATCTGAATACCATAGAAGTGGCAATATTAAAACAAAGCGCAAAGGAGATGAAGGAAAGAACCCTGGAAGTACTTAAGACCATGGGTCCCGCCTCTGCCAAAAACCTGTACAACCAGACACTTATCATTTACGAGAAAATACTGAATATAAGCCCCGGTGAACCCGGGGTACAGGAATCTCTCGATGATCTTAAGCTGCGTTATAATGAAAAGGAAAAAACGACAGACCCTGCCCGGATGTCCATTAAGATTACAAAGGTATCTGTCCGGAACATTTACCCTTCATTAATGCACTATTACAGAAACAACCCGGTGGGATATGTGTCAATACAGAATACATTAAAAAAGCCGGTCGGGGATGTTACCGCGAGCATTTTCATGATGCGGTATATGGATCTTCCTACGGAATCGGCTCCTGTCCGGGAAGTAAAGCCGGGAGAAAGTATAAAAATAGATCTTTTTATGGAATTGAATCAACAGATATTCGACCTGGAGGAAGACCTTCCCAAACAGGCGAAAGTGCAGGTTTCATATACAGTAGACGGGGCGGAATACAGCGTATCAAAAGCAACCGGTCTCATCATCTACCGCCGGACAGCTCTTTCATGGGATGATTCGGGAAAACTCGCCTCGTTTATTATGCCGAATGATGATATTGTTTCCAATTTTTCATTAAAGGTTGCAGGACACGAGACACTTTCAAAAACATATAAGCTTTCAAAAAAGTTTTTCCGCGGGATGAAACTATGTGATGCACTTGGCATTTATGAAATAAACTATGTTGAAGACCCTGATTCGCCGTTCTCCAAAGCACTTGGCAAAGAAGAGATTGTGGATACAGTCCGGTTTCCCCGGAAAACCCTTATGGTAAAATCCGGTGACTGTGATGATTCAACCGCTTTGCTGGGGTCTTTATTGGAATCCGCAGGGATACAGACCGCGATCATGACATCCCCGGGACATGTATTCCTTGCTTTTAACTCCGGCGAACCCATGGAAAATCTCTGGCAATTCAAGACCGGGGAATTTGATGCCTTTTCCTACGGCGGAACTATCTGGATTCCTGTGGAGACGACAATCCTGAAAAAGGGATTCAACACCGCATGGCAGAAAGCCTCTGAACTCTTAAAAAAATACAACTCTAAAAAAGAGATCGAGTTTCTTCCTGTCGAAGTCCTGCGGGAGAAATATCCCCCTCTTCCCCTGCCGTCAAGCAATTTCACTATTATTGAACCCGGGGTTGATGTGGTGGAATCGCAATATGCTGCATCTGTTACAGAAGTGATAAACACCATGTATGAAAAAACCCTTACAGAGCTGGAATCATCATTAAAAAAGGCACATGACAGGAATAAGGTAAAGATCAGGAATTCCATTGCAGCACTCCATGCGCGGTTCGGAAATACCAGTGAAGCAAAGAAGATATTTCTGGAATGCATCGATGAAGCGGCAGCCTTTACACCGCCTTACATCAACCTTGCGAATATCAAGGTTGACGAGAATAAAACCGATGAAGCAATCGATATTCTAAAAAAGGGTCTTAAAACCAAACCGGATTCCATTTACATCAACCTGCTTCTTGCACGATGCTATTATCTGAAAGGCAGCCAGAAGGAAGTGAAACAATACCTGGACAGGGTAAGGGAGCAGTCACCGGAACTGGCAGAACGGTACAGCTACCTGGAAAGCGATACCGGCACAAGGGCACGGGCAGCGGACGAAGAATTACCATTTATCTGGGCAGACGAAGAGGAATAAGTACCCCCACAGCTATGTTAAAAAGAATGAAAGAATGAAATTCAACGCTGTCCCTGTAACAAGTACTGTTATCATCATAATACCGGCTGCTTTAATCATACCCAAAATTCCGAGTTCCCGGATAAGGACAGAAAATGTTCCAACACAGGGGAAATAAATAGTAAGAACCACACAGGCAACAATAAGCTGTTTAAAAGAAAGGCCAAGCTGTGGTGTTGCAAGCATCCCGATTGCCACATCTTTTCTCAAGAAACCTATAATAAGTGCACCAACTGCTTCTTCTGGAAGGCCAAAGAGATATTTAATAACCGGTGCGGTTGCATGACCTATAGCCTCGATTACTTTAAGTGAATAGAGGACATTAGCGATAACGACACCAAAAAAAACAAATGGGAGTGCCTCTTTTAAAAAACTTAAAAGTCGCATCCAGAGTTTTTTTATTACAACAGAAAGATAAGGGATACGATATGGCGGCATTTCAGCAAACATTTCCGGGGATTCCCCTTTTATCGTTCTTTTAAGAATACTCCCGAGTATAATCCATACGAGAAAGAGGGTGCCGAATACAATAAATAGCCCGGTTGCACCATACTTGCCCAGAAGACCGAAAGTCATCGCAATCGATGCCCAACAGGGTATTGTTATTGCCATGAGTGTCGCGGTGACAAATCGTTCTTTTTTACTTTCAAGGGTTCTGCAGGCAAGGGCGCCTGCTACATTGCAGCCAAGACCCAGCAACATTGGAATAAAACTCATTCCATGGAGTCCGACAATATGCATCGTCCGGTCGAGCAGTACTCCAAGCCTGGGAAGGTAGCCGATATCTTCCAGGAGTCCAAGAATAAGAAAAAAGGAAATAATATACGGGAATACGACAGAAAGCGGAACATAAATGCCAGTAGTGAGAAGCCCGAAGGATTGAATAAAATCGAGTTCCCCCTCTATAAGATTTCCTAACACTATATCATGAATAATGCCCTTACCCCCGAGAAAGGCCGAAAATTTCATGAGCAGGGGCTTAATTAATCCTTCAAAAAAAGGATCGGTGACATAACCGATGATTCCTTCCCCGATAAACCTGATAAGGGTGAATGCACAAAAAAGAATAACAATGGCAAAGGGAATTCCCGTGATTGGTTTAATACTTATCTCTGTAAGAATGTCCAGAAAAGTATGATGCCGGTGTGTAAGTTTCTGAACTTTTTCGATTAATTCACCTATTTTTTTCCACCGGTCCTCTTTATCACAGGTGAATGTACTGATTTTCATATCCTGTACTGCTTCTATAAGAGTATGAATTCCTTCCCCGGTAACCGCAGTAACAGGAATAACAGGAAGATCCAGGTACTCACCCATTTTTTTAACATCAATAAAAATACCTTTGTGCTTTGTTTCATCCCAGAAATTGCAGACCACTATCATCGGTTTCTTAAGCTGGATAAGCTGGAAGGTGAGATTCAGGTTCCGCTCGAGGTTTGTGGAATCTAGAACATTAATAATAATATCACCCTGGGAAATCATTTTAACAGCAACCTCTTCTGCCAGAGAGGTGGGTTGTAATGTATAAGTTCCGGGAACATCAATAACCTCATAACGTTCGCCTTTAATCTTTACATATCCCTTTTTATATTCAACTGTTGAGCCCGGGTAATTTGATGCAATAACATTAACACCGGTAAGCCGTACAAATAAAGCACTTTTCCCCACATTAGGATTGCCCATGAGCAGTATTTTCTTCATTATTCATAACTCCTTTGTCTACAAGTATTCTTGCTGCCATACCATATCCAATTGCAAGCTGTGTTCTTCCCACTTCAATAATCACGGGACCACGAAGAAAGTGATTACTGATCTTTGTAATGATAATACCGGGGCGAATACCCATCGCTTCAAGACGCTGCATTAACCCGAAAGAAAATATACCATGATGGTGATGAAAATGCCTCTCTCTCCATCTACGTCCATGCATATGGCCAAATCCAGGTTCCGGTGTATTACTGATTCCTGAAAAAGCAGCTTTTTCTCCTGCTTTTAGAGAAACGAGATTAACAATTTCCTGTTTTCTGTCCTGTTGGCTCATCACACTCCTCCTGTAATTGAAATTGAGAATCATTTTTAATTATTTTTTAAAAAAAATTTAAGTAATAGTCTTTTTTTAACATACAGGTTTATATCAGGTTAATGTTTCCTGTTTTTTTGTCCTGCAATCCCGGCAATACCCCCGTATACTCAAGCTATGGTCTATTAGTTGAAAATTGTAATGAATGCACACTTCATTCTGCAATTTTTCGATTATTTCATGTTTAAATTCAATAATTTTACCGCAGGAAAGACAAATGAGATGATCGTGATGATCATGACCATATATGAGTTCATATTGTTCCCTGCCCCGGGACCTCGGAGATTTTTTTAAAATGCCGCTTTCAATAAAAAGGGGTATTGATCGGTAAATAGTAGCCATTGAAAGGTCTTCACGCTTATTTTTTAAAAAATCGTAAAGGATATCTGCATCAAAATGGCTGCCAATAGAAAGAATACCTTCCAGCACTGTTTTCCTTTCTGGTGTATACCTGAGTCCCTTTTTTTTAATAAAATCAATAAAAATTTTCTCTAATGTTTCCATAGTGTATTATAGCAATTGATTCTCATTAACAATGTACATCAATTTTCTTATTTTGTCAATGGGGATAGAAAAAAAAATAAAATATTGTTATTATTAATAATACTATATCTGCCTTATATAAGGATAAGGAGGACACATGAAACTTTCAATTGCAAATGTCACTCTTGTGGGAACATCCCATGTCTCGGAAGAGAGCAGTGATGAAATAAAATCTCATTTTCACCAAAATCCGGTTGATATTGTCTGTGTGGAACTGGATGAAAAAAGGTACAGACAGATGCAGCAGGGAGAGGCAGGATTTTCAATTGATGAAATGATAAAGCTTATCGAAAAGATCGGGCTTCCCGGTTTTGTTCTTTCGATTATTATTTCATTTTTCCAGCGTGTCCTTGCTTTTCTTTTTAATATAAAACCGGGGTATGATATGATAACTGCGATTAAGTGTGCGAAAAAGGGAAAAAAGGAGTTATTCTTTATTGACCAGGATGCGGAACTGACGTTGAAAAACTTTTCCCGGGCACTCACCATTGAAGAAGTGTTGGGAATAATACCCAGAGCACTTATGTATTCTTTTCATACGATTACCAGCGACAATAAAGATGTTTTTTCTTATTACGATTTAAGAAAAGTACCTCCCATAGAACTTGTAAGGCTGGTAAACAAGCAGACACGGATCGTGTTTCCCAGTTTCTATAAAACGGTTATTGCCGACAGGAATAAATACATGGCAGGAAAAATTTTAAGCATTGTAAAAGAGTATCCGGAAGCACACGTTCTTGCTGTGGTCGGCGGGGGGCATATGGAAGGGATTGCCGGTCTTTTAAAAAAAAGCGGATATAAATCACTTGAATCCACTGACCAGGAAAAGAGTGAATAAGCATCAGAGAGTTATCAATATAAAAGTATAAAACGAAAAGGAGGCACCTTCATGCAATCACTGAAACAGGATGACACTGTCGTGGAAGATATTGATTTATCCTTTGAATCTATAAAAAAGTTGAAAGATAAGACAAGATTCTGGATCCATGAAACAGGTGGGAACATTTATATTTTTGATCAGCATACCGGTGATGTTGTTGAAATAACAGATGTATTAAGTGATCTTATTAAATCAAAAACAAAGGAAGAATTTAATGCAATAAAAAAGAAGTTATCCGGGGATGAAATTACAGAAAACGGTGAATTCCTTCAGAATGTCCTGGATATTCCGGATACACCTGTAGAATCGGATGAAACAAAAACAAAAATATCCGTGTTAAAACTCAATATCAGTTCAACATGCAATTTGTCCTGTGCTTATTGTTTCAGGGATAAAGAACATAATTTCTCCATTACCGATACTTCACTCATCTATAAAGTCATCAACAATATGGTGGATGGATTCGGGAGGGAAGCGGATTCCTATACAATCTGTTTTAATTTAGCTTCCGAACCCCTCCTTTACCGGGATCTAATGAATGAACTGCATACGTTTACAAAGAAATTACAGAGAAAAATCCGGAAAAGGATAGAAATATTTTTTGTTACAAATGGTACGATTCTTACGGATAAAATAATAAAAGTAATAAAAAGCATAAGAAAAGACCGGCCTGTTTCCATAAGCATTGATGGGCCAAAGCACGTACATGACAAAGTCCGTAAATATCCGGATGGTACCGGCAGCTATGACAAGATTATTCAAAATATACAGTTATATAAAAAAAAGGGAATGAAATTATGTGCCGAAGGGGTAATCACAAAAGAATTCCCCTATCCGCTTGAAATTATAAAGCATCTTATGGAGTTGGGATTTGAAAGCATTAATCTTAAGCCAGTCCGCCAGGGTACCCCGTATTCCTTTGATGAAAAAAGCATAGAATCCCTTATAAAGGGATACGACGATTATTATTCATATATAACAGAAGAGCTTCTTAAGGAAAATTACTATCCTTTAAAGGTTCTTTGCAAGGATTCTGCCATAAAGCCTTTATGGAGAATTCTCTTTCACAGTAAAATGAACCGCCGGTGCGGGTGGGGAATCAATACAATTTCCATGGACCACAAAGGTGACTACTATCCCTGCGATTCGGTCATGGGTATGGATGAATACAGGGTAGGGAATGTTCATGACGGAATAGATTTCAGTAAATTTCACCGGGATTTAACCTGTGAAAAACGCGGACAGTGTGCGAAGTGCTGGGCACGGCATTTGTGCAGCGGCACCTGTTATGTGAATGGCATCCTGGAGCAGAATGATATGCTTGCCATCGACCCGGTGGAATGCAGGCTTACAAAGTTTTTAATTGAATCAAATTTAAAGATGATCTGTCATCTTTTAAATGCCCGGGCAGATATGAGGACAATTAAAACGATCTTAAGAATAAATCTTTATGAAATTTACCTGGTATAGGACCTTTTCCCCGCATCTTTATAAAGAATAAGTGTTCCTTTTTGATAATAATGTAGCGGATATTCTGCTATGGATATGAAAAGATCGGACTGGTACCTGCATATAATACACCTGACACTGTAGAGATGGAAAGAAATACAGCCATATTTGCAGGGTTTTTTTGTTGAATTCTTTAGGGACATTCTGTAAAATGTTCACAGCGTTGGTTGCGCCGACAACCCAGATCAGGAAAAGCAGGAACTATTTATAACCTGCAATTACATTTTACGTCCGGGAAGGTTCCGGCCAACGCATGTGTTACGGCAATTGCCGCCGGGTCAGAAAATCGTGGAATTTCACAAGATTTTCGCCCCTGGTAACACAATGAGCAGGATTTAAAAAATGTCAGAAAAAGCTGGTAATTGGGGCATAGACCTCGTCGGCAGGAAAATGAGGCATCAACCCTGGCCAATTAATAAAGAAGGAAAATATCAAGAACCTGCAAATAATGATAGAGAAGAAATTTATGGAATTTCAGGGGAAGCTGTTAATGAAACACTTTTATATTTCGAGGAATGCGGCGGAAGCACGGAAAGATTAATTCAATTATTAAATGAGCATGTCATTGACACTCTTTTCCGTATTGATCGTGAAGCACTCCTTGATAAAACCCGCTGGTATAATAATGAATATTATTTTTATTTTATCATGTTTACAAAAAAGGTAATGGGAGATTATGACTGGAGATTTACAAAAGGTGAAAATGTACAACTATCTGTTTATCATAAGATATATGAAATCGGATACTTAAGATTTACTCCATATGGAGAAGAAGAAAAAGATGACAGCAACGCAATACCAAACGCCGTTATTAATTATTATACAAAAAAAGGTTACGATTTTCTTGATTTCTTAACATGGGCCGATGCCATATCAAAAGAAAAAACCTCTATCAGCTATTCAGAAACAGTAAGTAAATTAAACAATTACTGGTTATGCAGCGAGTTCAACAATTTTCTTTATGAATTTACCAAAATTATACTTAATATGAATAATGTAAAAACAATTTGTGATGAATGTTTTGATTCTTTTGATCTTGCCGGTTTTTCTCATGTCCCCGAATCGATGCTTATTAAAATACAAAATTTTATCCATAACAAGGCAACAAAATCTTATGATATTAATATCAAGTATAATAAGAATAATTCATGTGATTTCACATCTACCATGTCAGGTAAGTTTAACGAGAAGAAAAACCATAATTACAAACTATCCTGGATCATTACCGCTAATTCCATTGCTGTCTCTGCATTTCCTCAAATCATCAAAAAAATTTTAAGGCTCGATGAATTACCGGTATTGGAGAATCTTGCAGGATGGGGAACAGAATGCCTGTCATTTACACTGCGCTGGAAAAAAAGAATTCTATCAATCCCTTATTTGCAGCTTATTATCCTGAACTCGATTCTTATAGTGTTGGTAATATTAAATAATGTATTCAAACTGAATTTATTTTTAAACATAGCAGGCATATTCGCAATGTTGAATTTATTATTAATATTTTTAAGGAAACTGAAAATCGAAAAAAATAAAAGGAAAATATCCGATGAAAATTTTGTAAAAGCAATTGAAGATGACAGTAAAAGGCTTGAAAAACTTGAAGAATTATCAAATGAATTAATCCTGGGAAAGCACAATCTTGAAAAAAAGGTTCAGGAAAGAACAAAAGAACTTGTTTGTGCAAATCAAAAATTGAAGGAATTCGATATTGCTAAAACAAACTTTATCGCCAATATATCCCATGAATTAAGAACGCCTCTTACATTGATACTGGGGCCTCTTGAAGCAATGGTATCTGAGGAATACGGGGATACGATAAGGAGTAATGATGAAATGCTGAAAATAATGCTTTATAATGCATCAAAATTATTGAATCTCATTAATAAATTACTTGACTACACAAAGATAGAAGCACGCAGAATGACTGTTAATAAAAAAACTATAGATGTTTCCAAATTACTGAATTTCTATGTATCAACGGTAAAATCAAGTGCAATGAAAAGAGGATTAAGCATTGTTTTTAATAATAATACCAATGAGAATAAGATTATTGCGTTTGTCGATAGGGATTTATTGGAAAAGGCGGTGTTCAATCTCATATCCAATTCATTGAAATTCACGACAAGGGACGGACAAATTATCGTTCAACTGGATAAAGATAAAGATTATTTTGTTATATCCGTAAAGGATACCGGGATAGGAATACCGGAAGACAAACTGGATGTTATATTCGAACGTTTTACCCAGCTTGATGCATCGGCATCAAGAAAGTATGAAGGAACCGGGATAGGATTGGCATTGACGAAAGAAATAGTGGAAATTATGGGGGGCAGGATAATGGTAAAAAGTACGTTGCATGAAGGATCGACATTTACCATCAAATTGCCTTATGAAAGAGAAGAAAATTCTGCTGATAAAAGTGAAATAGAAGATATTTATGAAATAAAGCCTGATATACTGACAGACTTTCACATTGCTTCAGAGTATCCGGATAATTCATTTATCCGGCAGGAAGAAAATAAAAGTCAAAAAGAAAGTAAAAAAATACTTGTGGTTGAAGATAACATGGATATGCAGGAATTCATAAAAACAATATTGCATAAAGACTATACCATTATTACGGCAAAAAACGGAAAGCAGGGACTTGAAAAAGCACATGAAGTAAAACCCGATTTGATTCTGGCAGATGTAATGATGTCCGGAATCGATGGTTATGAAATGACGGAAAAGATAAAGAGCCAGCTTGAATTGAGGGGAATACCGGTTATTCTTTTGACAGCAAAAGCAGATATTTTTATGAAAATTGAAGGATTTAAAAAAGGAGCAGATGATTATATCATAAAGCCATTTAATTCAAAGGAATTAAAAGCAAGGATTAATGCTCATTTACAAATGAAGAATTTAAGAGATGAACTGGCAAGACAAAAAAATGAAATAAATATAAAAAAAAAGGAATTGGAGGAAATTCTTAAAGAAAAAATAATAATACAGGGACAATTGGAAGAGAGTGAAAAAAGATTCAGAGAGATGGCGGAAAATCTTCCTGTATCAATTATAGAAATCGATCGTCATAACAGGATTATCTATTTAAATCATTATGGGAAGAAAATATTCAAAGCAACATCAGAAGATTTGATAAGAGGAATATATGTATATGATTATTGTGAATCAGGTGAAAAAGACAAATTCATTAAGAACATTCAAAAAATATATAAAGAAAAAAATCTGAAAATAAATTATTATAACTTTATATTAAAGGATGGTACAAAGATAAAAGTTTTAATAAAGCCGTTAGTTCTTTATGAAGAAAAGGAAATAACAGGAATCAGATTAACCATTCTGGAAATAGAACCTGAATTCAATATAACATTGTTGCCTGATAAAAATTTTTATGAAAGTTATGATATTTCAGAAAGAGAAGGTGAGATCATAACGTTGCTGATTAAGGGATTGAGCTATAATCAGATAGGAGAAAAACTGTTCATCTCATATAAAACAGTGGATAAGCATATAAGTAATATATATAGAAAAACAAAAGTAAATAACCGCAGTCAATTGATGGAATTAGTCCAGCAGAAATCATGAAAAATTATAATGTAATTAAAGAAAATTACAATTAAGACTAACAAATCCATATTAATTATCAAAAGGAAACCACCTCCTCTGGAGGTGATCCATTTCCTCCTCATTATATTTATTTAAAGGCTATGCCTTTTATATTTTTTTGATTTAGAAAAAGCCACCTGCTCCGCAGATGGTCTTTTACTCATAAAATAAGGAGAAATTCCCCATATCTTTCATAAAAATCAGGTGGTTTTCCTGATTGAGGAATTTCCAGAAAATGATAGCTTTGGAAAATATTGTTTAAGATTTATGATCTTAAATGTATTAAAAGCCAGGATTTTTTCAGGGAGGTGAATAATATGAAAAGGGGACCATAAGTAATAATTATATCCATGACTCATAAGTATAAAAAGGAAATCTATTCGGGTTTCGTTTTGTTTATTATCAATTTTTGATGTTAAGAATGAAATAAAATTATTAATGGAGGAATTATGAGAAAGTGTTTATTATTGTCTATGAGTGCATTATTATTAATACTTATCGGTTGTGCTCAACCCTATTTGAATGAGTTTGAAATAAACAATGATTCGGAAAATGGGAGGGAGATTGCCGGGCAATGGGTCGCAGTACCAGGTAATAATTTAAAACAGATTTCTGTCGGTAATGCATATCACGTATGGGGAGTGAATGACAGTAATTATATCTATTACTGGGATGGAAGCTCATGGATTAATGTTCCCGGCCGGTTGAAACATGTATCCGTAGGTAATGACGGGACAGTATGGGGAATCAATCCGAATAACGCGATTTACCGTCGCGATGGTTCGAATTGGTTACAAATACCCGGAAGTTTTGTGCAGGTTGCCGTTGGGAATGCGAATTATGTGTGGAGCATAGACAGCGGCAATGCTATTTACAGATGGACAGGGTCATCGTGGGAGCAGGTTCCTGGAGCATTAAAGTGCGTTGCCATCGGGAATGATGGGAAAGTATGGGGTGTTAACCCGGATAATGTCATTTACCGGCGTGACGGTGCTAACTGGATTGAAATACCAGGCAGGTTGAAACAGATATCGGTCGGGAATGCCAATTATGTATGGGGCGTCAATCCCGGTAATGCAGTCTACAAATGGACAGGCACGTCCTGGGAAGAGGTAGGCGGTTCTTTTAAATGCGTTGCTATCGGCAATGACGGGACAGCATGGGGAGTCAACCCTGACGGCGATATTTCCCGGTGGGATTCCATCACCATTACGCCGACGCCGACATCAACGCCGACACCGACAACCACCCCGATCACTTTTGAAAAACTGGATGTTCCGTTTATAAGTCAGTTGGAGCCTAATCCGACAAATGGCGGGTATGACGGGAGAGCCAATTGCGGCCCCGCCTCCCTGGCAATGTGCATCGATGCATATGGGAAAAGACCTTCAGGGTATGAGAACGATCATGATTTTGTGCATCGGGTTCGCTACCAAATGACAGGTGTCGCAGATAATCCCGCTAATAATCCGTATACGACTATCCCACAGATGCAGGATGCCTTAAGTGGTTATTACCAGGAATTGCTGCCCAGCACTTTTCATACCAGTCTGAGCGAAGTCAAAAATAAAGTCATGGTAGAAGGGAAACCGGTTATTGCATTTGTTTACGCCCCGGGATTGCTGCCAAGGCAATACCCTGTTGATTGGGCAACAAATCATTTCATCGTGGTAACCGGTTATTCCAGTGATGGGCAATGGGTTTATGTAAATGATCCATTGGATTATTACGATGGTCAGCAGCCAGATAATGGTGCACCCAATAAATATACATATGACAGCTTTAGTGCATCATTTTTGTACGAGGCTTTGGCCGTTGGACCCGGACTGTTAACCGGACCGCTCCCAACGACACCCCCGTCAGGTGAAATCATTGTCGATGACGGGGATCCGGGTTTTTCACTCGAGGGAACCATGGCCTATTGGTATTATGCGACAAATCCCACCTATTATTATAACCATGACATGTATTGGACTTATGTCAATGGAGGCTCTGTTTCAAATTGGATAATATGGAGACCCAATCTGCCTGAGGCGGGCAACTATAAAGTGGAAGCATGGATAACATGGGATAACGCCACAACCGGCCATGCCCCGTATACGGTTTATTATTCCGGCGGCAGCATTACCTATTACATTAATCAGCTTAATTTCTCTGAAGAATGGGTCAGTCTTGGAACCCATTATTTCAATAATGGTACGGACGGATATGTTAAACTTACAGACGCGACCGGAGAAGATCCCAACAGCTTGTTGAAAATCGGCGTTGATGCGTTGAGGTGGACAAGACAATAAATAATGAATCATAAATCAGCTGAATCCTTTTACTTGATTTGAATCATTTGATAAACAGATTCAGCTGATTTTCAATCTTTGTGCGTCAAAGGGGTGATTGTTTCCCCTTTAGAAAGCCCACTCCAGCTATTTCCCTATCCGCATCATGTTCCTGCATTATCACCCAAAATTTTTCTTTCATTTAGTTAGTGTGACAAAAAAGGGAGTATTGTGATTTATTAATTGAAGGCTTTCTTTTATTCGGCTAACCGTAAGGAAGCACAATAAATATTTGGAGGTTTAACTATGAAAGTAAAAAAAATGTTATGTGCGGCATTATTGATACTCCTCGTGGCAGCAGGATTGACTGCCTATGAAGGTGATTTTTACGGGGATTGGGTTAATGTCGATCCTGATACCCGCGGGATTACCCGTTTCGGCATTGTTCCCAGCGGGAGTCCGGGGATTGCTGTTGTCCATGCATTCGGATCCTGTTCACCAACAGACTGTGACTGGGGCCAGGAAAAGTTAATTCTCTACGGGGCATCGGTTGTGGATAAGAATTACCAGTTCGCAACAGCCATTTATTACAAGGGTTATGCCCAGACTATCATCACAATGGAGTATAGGGACGACGGGCGCATCTTCCTTGACTATTATACCCAGTTCCTGGATGACAGCGGCAGGGAAAATTATCATGCCTATGATATCTATAAGAAGAAAAGCCAGGAAGAAAAATGTCCCGATTTAATCGTGGATAAAATTTATGATCCTGAATGGGATGCCAACCAGAAGATTTCCCGCATCAAGGCGGTGATTGTCAATATAGGTAATGTCAAAGCAGGCGCCAGTATAGCCCAGCTTATTGATCCATCAACCCTTGATCCTTCTTCAGGCAATCCTTATGACGCCTATGCCAAAGTACCTGAACTGGCACCGGGAGAATCTTATACTGTTGAGTTCACCCTGCCCTATTGGGTTTTCAATCCCGATGCCACCCTGAGAGTGACTGCGGATTATAAAGACCAGGTATCCGAATGTGACGAGAAAAACAACACGGCCCTGTATGATGTCATTGGCTAATTCCAACAGACTCACGATAACTAAAACAAACATAATTAAAGCCCCCGTCTTCTGCGGGGGACTTTTTTTATATTGTCATCTCCCCTTTATACTCAATATATGCATCAATGTCATAAGGATATCGTTTTGCTGCTTCTTTTTTTATTTCAGCATATTTAATTTTATACCCAGGATGATTTTTTAGAAAATCCCGGAACGCTATATGGCGTTTTAATTCATTGCAATTTCTGTCACATACATATAATTGATGGATGGGCAATGCCTGTTTTATCTTTTCATCTGTTATTTTAAATGCTTCTCTTCCGGGTATACCCAGATTGCCTTCATGCCTGTAATGAAGAAAAGATAATCTGTTTTTCACAATGGAAAAGTCTTTATTTTCAATAACAACATCGATATCTATTACCGGCTTGGCAGCAAGACCGGGTACTGATGTTGAGCCTACATGTTCTATTGAAAAGATATATCCTGCCAGGACTTTTAAAAGTCTGTCTTTAATAATATTGAACCAGTTCATCCATTCTTTATTATATTCTACAATTACTACTTTTTTAAACACTTTCAAGCTTCTTAGCAAAAATATATGCCCTGATAGTAATCTCTCCCTCCTGTATGAAAGGATAATAACAGAATACCGGCTTGCATTAATACCTTATTAATTTCTTTCATTAAGGAAGAAATATCACTTATATCATTTCGCACAGAGTAAAATGGTGTAGAGAAAGCTGTTCTTTTTATTCTTTATTAATTGGAAACAGGGTTTCAAGGTGTATATCTTTGAATTGTTCATATAAAGAATCAGAAATACCATTTATTTCCATTAAGCGTTCGGTTGTTTCAAGGACTTTGTAAAAGTTTAAAATACGTCCGATCCCCGAAGAAGTAGCAAAAAAGACTTTCCGCATATCAAAGCTTACCCTGTCAAAGTCCCCTAACCGCTGAACATCACGAAGTGCTTTTGCCAGTTCTTTATCCCCATCAGGATCCAGATTACCATCCAGGATTATACTTACATCCCTTCCGGATTGTTCAACCTTGATAACCATTGCCTCTTCCTTCCTTACAATATAAAAGATTTTAAAGAAAAATCAATGGATATACAATAGGGAGAAGAAAAAAAGATACAATAATTTACAGCATAATTGAAGTTTTTTCCTGTTTTAAAATTGACTAAGGTTTCTATCATCGAGTAAAATAGTGTTTTATTTACAGAGGAAACCCTTTTATGAATACTATTGACTTACATATTCATACCGTAGCATCGGGGCATGGGATGAATACTCTTTATGAAATTGTTAAAACGGCAAACGAAAAAAAAATGAAAGCAATAGCAATAACCGATCATGGCCCAAAATCGGTAAATGGGCCTGCAGAAGCATACTTTTATGTTCTCTGCTGCAGGGTGCCAAGTATTATTGATTCAATCCATATTATAAAGGGAATAGAAGCAAATATTCTGGATGTCAGCGGAAAAACGGATATTCCCGGTTCATTACTTCCTCATTTTGACCTTATCCTGGCTTATATGCATCCCATTACCATGTACAGGGATCAGGGAATCAAAAATAATACAAAAGCAATCCTGAATGCATTTGAAAAGAATCCTGCAATAGATATTCTCGTCCATCCTGTCGCTGTCTGGTATCCGATTGATATAAAAAGGGTTGTCCAGGAGGCTTGTATACGCGGCATTGCACTTGAACTCAATGAAGCAACCTTTAAATATCAGAGGCTGGATAAAAAAAAGGTTGATATTTTTATTGAACAAACAATTATTAATAAAGGAAAGTTTGTGATTTCTTCTGATGCCCATTACGCTGGGGCTATCGGAACAGATGATACAGTAAGAGAAATAATAGGGAAGTATAGCATAACAGATGATTATATTCTGAATAAAAACCTTGATGATGTCTTTTCTTTTATTAAAGAGCGGAAAAAGAATAAAAATGTTCCATCTTGACTAAAATAATAAAAAAAGTTTATATTAGACATAAGATGACAAACAAGGACAAAATTGGCCAAACGGTATCAATGGAAGATGAATTACTCACTCTCAGCGAAGTTTCCCTCTATCTAAAAGTTGCAGAAAAAACAATTCTAAGGATGATCCGGCGGGGCGAGATTCCCTGTGTGCGAATTGGCGGGCAGTGGCGGTTTCTCCGTTCCATGCTAGAAAACTGGATATATTCAAATATGAAAGGGGTAAAGGAAAAGGGATTTCTTCACCTGATTGAGGATTACAGGAGTATTGTCCAGATCTCACGGCTTACAAAGAATGAATTCATTCTTATTGATATAAAACCGGGGAGTAAAGAACAGATCATTACCCAGCTTGTACAACCACTTGTTACCTCAAATATCATTTTGAAACCGCATAGTTATGTTAAAAAAATCATTCTGCGGGAACAAATGGCATCTACAGCCATAGGTCCTGGTGTTGCTTTTCCACATCTTCGGCATCCCGAGGAGAATACCTGTAAACAACCGGTTATTATATTCGGTTTATGCATTGAAGGAACAGATTTTATTGCCCTGGACGGGAAAAAAACATATATATTCTGTTTATTATGCATTCAAAGTGTGGTTATTCATTTAAGGATGCTTTCTGGATTACTCAATATTTTCCGGCGAGAAGGTGCAGTTGAAATGCTGCGGGAATCAAAAACAAGGGAGGATTTTTTAAACACTCTATTAAGTCTTGAACAAAAATGCCCCAGACACGACTCGAACGTGTGACCTGCGGTTTAGGAAACCGACGCTCTATCCTGCTGAGCTACTGGAGCTTACATAAGTTTAGCTGTTATAGCATTCCTTGTCAACGGGAAAGAAAGGGATTTTGCTATGAATGAACTAAACATAAAGAAATTACTCTGAATTACCCGGCGAGATCTATCCGTCAGAATCAAATGCTTTTTCCTGGACAAAAAAATATGGAATTAACATATCCAATGTATATACATCAATGATAGGGAGTGGTTTCCCATTATGTTTAATCCTGTAAGAGAAAAGATCTGCCATATGATAGGGCATACTGTACTGCTGCACTTCACCTCTTTTCTTACTACAATTGGGGCTCAACAAATGTTGAGCACTCTTCAACATAGTTGAAGTCAACATAGTTGAAGCCCGATTGTTGTTCATAAAGGTGCCCTGTCCTTTTCGTACTGTCAGACTGAATGAGTCAATAAATCGACGATACAAAGAGAACGGATCAAACCTGGGAAATTCAATAATATCAACTTCAGTATTTCCGGGGATACCGGCTTTCTCTTTTGCAATTGTAATCGCCCGGGCAAGGCCCCCGATTTCATCCACCAATCCAAGCTCTTTTGCTTTTATCCCGGACCATATCCTTCCCTGTGCGATTTCTTCTATTTTTTCTTTACTCATTTCCCTTTCTTCTGCCACTTTTGTTATAAAATCCTCATACATGCCAGCCATATATTTTTCAAACATCTCCCGCTCTGCCTCGTTCAGATTCCGGTCCGGCAGGTTCATATAGATATACGGGATAAACAGCCCGAATCCAAAATCAGCATACTCGCCTTTTTTTACATAATCTGTCGTGATTCCCAGTTTTTCCTTAAGACCGTTATCATAGAACCAGCCGCCAGCCACCCCTATTGAACCGGTAAGGGTTTGAGGCCCTGCAACAATTACATCCCCGCAGAAAGATATCCAGTAACCACCGGAAGCGGCGACAAATCCCTGGGAAATAACTACAGGCTTGTGCTTCCGGCACCGTTTTACTGCGTCTGCAATAATATCCGACGCTATAGCACTGCCCCCGGGTGAATCGACACGGATGACGACAGCTTTAATTGCCGGATCATTACCGGCTGTATCAATATCCGAGGCAAGATACCTGGCCCCTATCCCTGCCTCCATATCACATATACCAAGGGCATAGATGACAGCTATTTTTTTCCTGCTTCCCCAGTTCACTATATATGGCCGGTTCAGTTCAGGGAGGGATCCGGGATAGATAAAATTCATTTCTCTTCCCTCGATTTTCTTCACTGCTTCCTTTGCCTTTTCAAACCGGCCTGTTGCATCGATAAGCTTGTTGGAGAGTGCTTCCTGTGCCGTGAAAAACGATATCTCATTCACAAACCGGTTCAAATCAGCTTCGGGAATTCCCCGGGATCCGGCAATTTCTTTCAATGTATATGTATAGATATCTTCAATATATGCTTCTATCTGTTCCCTTTGTGCATCGGACATTGTTTTCCGGGAAAATTGTTCATTTGCCGATTTATACTTATAAAGTCTTAATTCCTCGAATCCGATACCTGCTTTATCAAGCAATCCTTTATAATAAGACATTCCTAAAATATATCCATTAAGATTGATAACACCGAGGGGATCGCACACAATGCTGTCTGCCAGAGAAGCGAAAAGGTACATGTCAATATCTGCCGATTCAAGATACACCACTACTTTTTTCCCCGATGATTTAAAATCAAGGAGTGCTTCCCTGATTTCCCAGAGTTTTTGCCTGTCTGTATAAAAACCGGATGTATCTATTATAATACCGGCAATTGAGGTATCTGTTTTAGCTTTCTGGATGGAACAGATGACATCAAGAAGCGTCTGCGATTTATAAAAAAGAGATCTTACCTGGTAATCGAGATATCCGTTCATCGTAAGAAGAAGATAGGAGTTTCCTTTATCTATCTGTTCCAATAAATTGGGTTCGCATAATCCCGTCCGGATACTGCATGTATACCGGGAAAAATCTACTGCATCATCCAGGTGTGCCAGGAATTTTGGAGAAATATTTCCGGTTGATATTTTACATCCGAAAGATAAATCCCCGGTTGTGGGGGAATATCGTCCGGTAATATAAAAACCTTTTAGAAAAGGAAGACGTGTAACAAGCCCAAGGCTTATTGTTCCTTCAAGAAAGTCACCCCATGTTCCGGGGTTTAGCAGTGCATAATCCGAATAAAGGGTAAGGATATCATTTCCAAATGGTCTTATCCCCAGTTCCAGGGCAATTTCACACCTGTCCCAGGCCAGATTTGTATAGCCGGAAAAACCAAAGGAAAGATAAGGGAGCGGTCTCGAAAGCATACCGTAAGCAAGCAGATTATCCTCATCTGTATCTGACCATTCATATCCCAAACCTATGCTTAAGGCATTGGTACCATATCCAAAGGAAAGTCTGTATTTTCCTGTCCATGTTTCGTCCGGCTGTTCTGTCCGTATGGTACCAAATCCCAGACCGGGGATTGCCATAAAAAGCCCCCATTCTGATACCGGAGTGAAATCCGGCAGGGGGCCGGAAAAAGCAAAGAGCGCATCGAATCCGTGTGCATATGCAAGCACAGCAGGATTGATAAATCCATAAAGTCCGATATCCATTTGCCCGGGAGGGGCTAAAAGATAATCAGTATATCTTTTATATACAGTGGCCTCTTCCTGGCTGAATGTTGAGAATGTATAAAAAAGAAAGAATAGCAGGATAATTATTTTTTTCAAAGGATTTTTCCTCCGGTAATTCTTCTATAAACAATAGTACAGGACAGGATACCTGTCAATACTCATTTAAGACCCCTGTTTCCAGGAAAAACAACTATAAGTATTTTCATAATTTCTTCCTTTTGTGGTGCTAATTCTTAAAACCATTTACCTTGACAGTCTATTCCGTGTCAATATAATTGTTAATAGAGTTTTTATTCACCTTTTTTGTGGTCTTTAGAAAGATTTTATTTTACAAAAGGAAAAGTGAATGCCGGAATCTGATTCTGTTCCTCAATTTCCCACCTATGCAGAAGTCCTTGAACAGGTAAAGGAAAAGCTTCTCAATAATTTTAAAATAGGGATGCTTCTTATTGATACGAGTTCTCTTAATAATATCGAATATAAACATGGAAAAATAATATATGAAAATGTTTTTGTAACATTAAAGCAGACAATCATGAAAATAAGGGAATTGAAGCTTATCCGGGAAGATGATGTTATTACAATCGATCAACAGGAGGGCTTCCTTTTCTATATCTTTTTTTCCGGTAAAAAGGAGTTTAAGATAAGCGATTATGAAAAAACAGCGGAACAGATTCAGACATTTATCAATAACAATATGTTTGCGACAATATATCCGCTTCTAAAGGAAAAGCCTCTGGTTACCATCGGTTATGCTATTGCCTTTAATAATCCTTCCATAAAAGAGGAACACCTGCTTCAATCTATGATAGAAGAAGCAAAAGCAATTGCCGGGTATCAGGTAAAACGGAATTCCATGATATACAGGGAAAATGTCTATGAGTTGATTATAGAGAAAAGGCTTAAAACCTTTTATCAACCTATTGTCAATATCAATACACATCAGCTAATAGGATATGAAGCATTTTCCAGGGGGCCGGAAGGAACCGAATATGAAAACCCCTCTGTTTTGTTCACTATTGCAAAGGATATTGGTCTTCTTTATGAACTCGACTGGCTCTGTAAAATAAATATATTCCAGGATGCAAAGAAACTTAGCGGACGCCACAAATTATTTGTGAATATCTTTTCCTCGAGTATCCATGATTCTCGGATGAGGGTAAAATATCTTGAAGACATTCTGTCTGATGCACACATCAAACCCAAAGATGTCGTTTTTGAAATATCAGAAAGATATGCTATAGAAGATGCGGATTTTTTTAACGAGATAACAAGGTTGTATTCACATACAAGCTTTGCAATTGCTATTGATGATTCCTGGATAGGCTCCAACATCGCCCTTCTAAAAAATCTTAAAATACAATACATCAAATTGAATTTGTCCCTCATCCGGGATATAGACAAACATAAATTAAGCAGGGAGCTTATTCTTTCATTGAAAGAAGTCTCAAATCGGGTTGGTGCACAATTAATTGCAGAAGGTATCCAGACAAAAAAGGAACTCCGGTCTCTTATCGATCTGGGGATTGCTTATGGCCAGGGATTCTTATTCGCACGGCCGGGCCCACCGTTTCCGGAAGTTAATATAACTGAAATTTATCTGGATGATGAAGTGTTAAAAAGCAGACTGCTTGCATCTGTCTTCTTTAAAAGAGGAATGGATTATTTTAAAAAAGGCCAGTTTGACCAGTCCATACTTGAGTTCTCAAAAGTACTTGAAATTGATCCGGAAAATATCGAAGCCCTTTATCATAAAGCACATGCGTATCATGAAGATGAGTGCTACGGCGCAGCATTGGAAGATATTGCCCACATTCTCCGCATAAAGCCGGATTATACAAATGCATATCTTACAAAAGCCCTTGTACTTGAAAAATGTAAACGATACGATGAATCCATCGATGCATACCTGTACTATATCAAGAATGCACCGGCAATCTACCAATCAAACATCGACCTGGCAAAAAAAAGAATGGAAGAACTCCTCCTGAGGAAGACAAAAAAAGGATAGAATTTCCGAACATTGGTTTTTTTCTGATTTATTATTCATGATGTGCTATTTTTTATTATATATTCCTGATACTATATGCAGAGTGGAAAATAAAAGCAATGGTTAATTATCGAAGAAAGAGCAGGGTGCTGATCTATGATAGAGCAACTGGCTATACTAAAACAAAAAGGATTTTCTTTTCTTTTAAGCAGTTATTCTGCTCTGGATCGGTACTTTAAGATCGAAGAACCCGGTGCCCTTTATATCAATACAGATGCAACCCTTGTGACACTGGCAAAAGAATTTGAAAATTTGACCTATCCCGGATTTCCATTTGCAGATGCCCACCTGCTTTATGGGAATACCTGTGTCTTTTTACGGTGTGTCGATAATACAGCAATGCCGTTTCCGGAACCATTTACAGCTATGAATCTTCTTTACAATGCCACAAGAAAAGTATTTTTGGATCCCCTTAATATATACAGGGATATACGTCAGCACAATTTGATTCTGAATATGAGTGCCTCACCTCCGGATATTGTTCTTATGGAAGCTGCAAAACTCATTTCCCGGTATCATTATGAAATAGGAAACAGGGAAAGGGTTCAGGAACTCCCATTTTCATATCATTTATCAAAGGAAATGCAGCAACACCTCCTTGTATCGATTCTATCAAGTCAGTATCCATGGAAGGGACTTGGTCTGCTTCAATCTTCCGGATTCATTGAAAGATACTGGCCGGAAATGTATCGTATGTGTGAAGTAAAACATGCAAAGGATTACCATCCGGAAGGAAATGTCTGGGAGCATACCCTGGAAACATTTAAATACCGGAAGAAAGTGGATCTTACTCTTTCCCTTGCCCTGCTTCTTCATGATATCGGGAAACCGGTTGCAAAAAAAACCACAACAAAGCCGTTTCATGAACATTCCGAACTGGGTACCCGGATTGCCCGGCGCTTTCTTGCGCGCCTGGGCTTTTCCGAAGAAATGCAGCAAAATGTCGCATACCTGATCCGGTTCCATATGATACCCTGGGCTTTAAAAAGACTCCCCCTGTACAGAACCGAAAAGCTCATGGATTCCCCCCTGTTCCCTATTCTTCTTGAACTTTACAGGGCGGATATTTCCTCCACATTCAGGGGGCCGGAGAGTTATTATGATGCGTGCCGGGTTTACAGGAATTATTTAAAAAGCAAAAAAAATACGTATAAGACAATAAAGGGTATGTAATACATTTAACAGGAAAAGCTGTCCCGGTGTTACCGGGACAGCTTCCTTTAATGGTATATAGTTGTTTCAGGCGTTTAAATCCTGCTTTTCATATCAGGAATACCTGATAGTTTATATTACAGGTTAAAATAAGGGAAAAGGCCTGTGCGTATATGTATCAAAATAAGGTTTCATGCTGAAGAAGTTGGGGTCAAAAACCGGCGCGCCGGTTTCAAAATCGAGTAATATGGTACCGGATTGACCCAGCGGGAACATACTTTCGATTCTTACAGGACCTCTTCTTCCCATTTCAATACACTGTGCATATGTTCCCCGGTTAGAATATGGTGTGCTTGTTAAGGGGCCCAGTAAATCATGGGTGTAAACAATTTCGCCCCTCGGAATATTCCAGGGACATGGTCCAAGCTGGGCAAGGGTGTTGTCAAGGGCAAGGACAATAAGCTGGTCAACATCTGTCGGTTTCCCGGTGCCTGATCTATCCTGGAACCAGTTATATTGATTAATAATACCGGATTCATCGTTCATGACACCGTGCAGAAAAACATTGAAAAGAAGACTTAACGGTTGATCTGCCCAGGATTTCAACTCATCATCGAAAACCAGCCGCAAAACTTCCGTAATCCATGCATTCTGCAATACCCATCCATCTGACCGAACTGTTGCAGAAGCTATGGTATCCGGTCCTCCTTCAAAGAGAAAGCCATCCCATTCGTTAAGCAGATCGATCGCTTTTAGCCTGTCTTCTTCAGGGTGATTCATTACCGCTCCGGTAAAGAGTGTTTTAACAAACTTCCAGGGATTCCCTCCGACCCCGATGGAATCCGTCGATGAGATATATTTTGCAAAGGTAAGCATATCATTATAGCTGTATCGCTTTTTTTGTGTTAAATACTCTTCTACAACATGTGCCCTGTGGAAAACCCCATGAATTAATTCATTCATATAGTTTATACCATGATCATAATCTACAGTTGGTTTATTATTCCACCCGCCGAAATAACCCTGTTCGGGATTCATGGCAAACGGCATGGGTATATATTTGACTGGTTCAGGCCATTCCTGGCTCCCGTCACCCAGCAGGGGAAGTCTGGGATCAATTCCTTCGGGACGGACAGGGTTTCTCCCGGACATCCAGTATGCAATATTTCCTTTCCGGTCTGCATAACATATGTGTGCACTGATAGGTAGTTTATGAACGGCCTTGTTGAAGTCGTGGATCGATCTACTCGTTCCAAGCCTGAGTATTCCGGTCTGGAAATTCAAATTGAACTTCCAGTGGGCACTTTTCCATGTTACAATCATGTCTCCGGGTGCATCAGGATTATACGGCATGGGATGTATGACAGGACCATGCTGTGACCGGTACACAGGTAATGGGAAATCCTCTGCCCCGGCAACTTTAATAATTTCAACCCGGTGAAGAAAGATACTGGACGGTTCCTCCAGATAATAATCCACCGTATGGGCATGTCCTGCCTGTAATGACCATGCATGATACGGAGTTCTTCCGAGTGGAAATCCGGGTAATCCCGGGATACACATCCCGGAAATAATATAGCCGGGAGCTTTTATCGATCCTTCACAAACCAGAGAAGGGGTGGAAAATCCCATCTGGGGGCCACTGTAAAGAATAGGATTACCCGTCGTTGTTTTTTTTCCTGCAAGCACCGCTGCATAACTTCCCAATTTAAGGCAGCTATTAATCCTTTTTAATTTCTTTTTCATTGAATCGATATTTTTTTTGATTTTATCCCTGGTCTTTCTGATATCTTTATAATGTACCGGATCCAGCCATTTAAATATCTCCTTCTTTTTCCCTTCCTCTTCCGGAATCATAGTCTGGGCAAGGGGATCATTCATCCAGCGCAGGTCATTGAACATGGCATAAAATTCGGTAGGGTATTTCTGTGCCAGTTCCTGTAATAATACAGCATTATCGATTTGTCCGGTCTGTAAAGTTTCCGGGTCAAATTGCCGCATAATCGAGACCCCTGTTGCCAGAATATCAGTGACCGACCAATAATCAGGGATAAACGTTTGGCCGGTAAGATTTCCAATTGCATGAAATTCAAAAGGCAATAATGCAGGATTTTGTACTACTTCGGTAATCCGGCGGTTGATTCCATTCACATATGCCCGGATCATAATTTTTTCCCCGCGTCCCAGTTCCCTGTAACCTGTTTGCATTTCTTCTTCGCTGTACCCGATTGTCCGCATAAAAACATCGACTTCTATAAAATCCGGGCCAAATATTTCTGCAAGCCGGCCTTTCGCCGCCCTCCTGAAGGTTTCAAGCTGCCAAAGACGGTCTTCTGCAATGCAGTACCCCATTGCTTCAAACGCCCCATAAAAACTTCTTGATTCAATAAACCACACACCATTCGCATCCCGTCGTACTTTCGTACCGGGATAGCAGTTTTCACTCCATATAACCACATTAATGAAATTAATGATGATGAATACGCATAGAGTGAGTTGAAATATTCTTTTTTTCATAGTAACTCCTTTTCGTCATTTTTTCACATTATTATATTACTATATTTTTTTTTAAAAGGCAAATTTTTTGTTAATTATTTATCAATTCAAGTAAAAGTATGTTAAAAGAGCCAATTGCAAGAATCCAATAATATTTAAGGAATTTTTGCAAGAGGCTTCGGAGTATTTTTATTTTATTATACTAAAAGGAAATAAAAATACTTCACTGTTGTCGAGGTTGGTTCTTGCAGTAAATATAATATTTTTGCAGGAACCTCAAAAAATAAAAAATTATCCTTTGTCAATAAGATTCAGGAACTCTTCCCTTGTTGGAGGATCATTATGAAAACTCCCCAAAACAGATGATGTCACCATCGAAGAATTTTGTTTTTCCACCCCCCTCATCATCATACAAAGATGTTTGCAATCCATAACTACACCAATACCCTCTGCATCGACCTCTGCCATTATCGCATGAGCAATCTGGGCTGTAAGCCGTTCCTGGATTTGAAGCCTGCGTGCGAATACATCAACAATTCGTGCAAGCTTGCTTACCCCGAGTACCTGTGTCCGGGCAATATAGCCAATATGACATTTCCCGAAAAAAGGAAGCATATGGTGCTCGCAAAGACTATACACTTCAATATCTTTTACAATGATCATATTGTTCACCTCTGATGTAAATTTGGCATTATTAATGATTTTACTTACATCAAGATGGTATCCACTTGTTAAAAAGTTAAATGATTCAGCAACCCGCCTGGGAGTATTTAACAGACCTTCCCTGTCTGGATCCTCACCAATCTCAATAAGGAGTTGGCGGATCAATCCTTCCACTTTTTTCTTATCCATGGTTAATTCCTTTCCTGATCTGGTTTGTTATATGGCAGGCCGGTTCCATATGCTTATTATGCATGCTTTCTGCTATTTCCTTTATTGTTTTCCCTGTATCCGGCAGAACAAGTCCAGGAGTAATTTCCCATAATGGAATACATAGAAAGGGTCTTGTATATACCCCGAGATCCGGGATAGTAAGGGTTTCTGTTCTTATAATTTTATCCCCGTAAACCAGGATATCAAGATCAATAGGCCGTGAAGCATACCTGTCATTACTCCTGGTCCGTCCTAATATCAATTCAATCTGTCTTAAAATATCAAACTTTAAATCATATGGCTCAATTGTCGTGCCGATTTTCCACACCCCATTACAGTACATATCCTGGTCCCTGTGCTTAAGGGGAGGAGTATAATAAAATGTTGAAGTGGTTTTTACCAATACTTTTTCCTTAAGAAGGAGTAAAGCCTCCCGGATATTTTTTTCCGGGAAGATATTGGATCCGACACCAATATACACATCTGGCATTATACATTATTTCCTGTTCTGGTAATTTCCACACTTACCGTTCGCGCATAAGTAAGTGCAAAGGGTTTATCCACCCGTACTGTTACTTGTTTTACCAGGGAATTCTCCAAACAAATTCCTGCAATACTTTCTGCAAGGTGTTCTATAAGATAGTATGATGAGTTTTTTATCAATTTTATAATTGATATTTTTAGTTTTTTATAATCAACAGTATCTTCGATATTGTCACTTTTACAGGCTTTTGAAAGGTCGGCATAAATGATAATATTAATAATAACATCCTGCTGGTTAAGTCTTTCATCTTCATTTATTCCAATAATACAGGAGAGCTTCATATCCTGGATATAAATCCTGTCCAATTTATTGTATTCATGATTCATAATTACCTTCCATCTAATAGACACATCCCTTAAGATGACGTCCGCCATCAACATAAATAATCTGTCCTGTAATAAATTCTGCCTTGAGTAAAAATATAACAGCATCTGCTATTTCTTTTAACGTCCCATATGCCTGGAGTGGATTGGTATATTTCATTTTATCAAGGAATTCAGGTCCCTGGCCCGGGGGTGGGAGGATAAGTCCGGGTGCAACGGCGTTTACCATTATCCCGGGTGCAAATTCAATAGCCATTAACCTGGTAAGGTCATAAAGCATCCGTTTACTTAAATGATATGATACATGCCTGCTGTCATAATCTGTTATTCGTGCATCAAGAAGGTTGATGATCTTTCCTTTTCTGTTTTGCCCTGCAAATTTCCGTGAAAGAAATAAAGGGGCAAGAGTATTAACACTGATATTTTCGAACAACCCCCGGGCAGTAAAGTTGATGAGTGTATCATCTGGAAATAGTGATGCATTATTTATCAGATAATCGATGGAACCACATGCTGATAGTGCCTTTTCAAAAAGTTCTTCTCCTTCATCCTGGCTGGACAAATCTGCCTGGAAAATCCAGGTTCTGACCCCGGTTTCTTTAAGCCGTGTATTAAGTTCTTCTGCTTCCTGCCCGGATCTATTATAATGGAGTATTATATCTATTGATTCTTCTGCAAAACGGCAGGCTATTGCCTGCCCTATCCTTTTTGCGGCACCGGTAATAAGAGCTTTCTTTCCTTTCATAGTATCTGATTATTCAGGGATGCTACTTACTTTATTGGAGAAAAATCATCTTTTGATGCGCCGCATTCCGGGCATACCCAGTCGTCGGGAAGATCTTCGAAAGGCGTTCCAGGTGATATATCATTATCCGGATCACCCTTTGCAGGATCATATACATACCCGCAAATATCACATCTATACTTTTTCATCTTATCCTCCTTAAAGAATTATGATTTACCCGATCTTTAGCTTCTCTGCAAGCTCGACTCCCCTGTTAAAGCAGTCTTTCAATATATCCGCATCGGGTACATACTTTGCCTTTATCCCAGGACCGGTGAGTTCCACCTTCATCTCCGAAAGAATTTCCTCTATCTGTGTAATTGATTCATCGCTCCACCCATAGGATTCGAATGCAAATCCAATCAGATTCTTTGGTTTTAAGCCTTTAACATAGTATAACATATCTGCAACGCTGGGAAAAAGATTGTTATTCATGGTGGGGAACCCGACAACCAGTGCCCCGGCTGTAAAATTCGCTTAAAGGCAGGAGTTTCACTTCTACTCCCTTTTCCATCATCCCATCTGCTATTGAACGTGCCATAATTTCCGTGCTTTTCCACATTGTATCGTAGGTCGTTCCCCTGCCAGTGGAATATCCATGAAAATCGCGTAAAGACCAGTCAATAGCCCCTACCCAATAGACATTATCGGTTATTTTAGCCGCTATAAATGGTTTATGCATAACCCATGCCTTTCATTCCTGTTATTTTTGTCGATTAAATATATAAAGTATAAAAAGAAATGGCAAGCAGAAAAATAATAAAATAAACTTCATGAGCCTCTTGCAAAATCCAATAGTATTTAAGGAATTTTTGCAGGAACCTTTCATATAAAAAATTTTAGTTTTTAAAGCAATTTACCAGTTCCACCCTGTTCTGAACATTACATTTTTTATATATCATTCTTATGTGTTTTTTCACCGTATGCGTGCTTAAATAGTATTTTACTGCTATTTCTTTTGTCTGTAGTCCCCGTAATAGTTCTCTTAATATATTTTTTTCCCTTGGGGATATCCTGTACAGGATACATTTCTTTTCAAACTGCAGGAATTCATCATCCCCGTTTCTTCTTAAAAGTATTGATATTTTTTCCTCTATCCTCTTTCTCTGTAATTCTATAAAAACCTTTCGATTTTCTAAAAAGGATCTTACCTTTTCAACAAACTCTTCCATATGGAAAGGTTTATCAATCACATCAATAATTCCTTTTTTAATCGCTTTTATTTTTTCCTGTTTATTTGTTAAAGTATCCAGGAAAAAGACAGGAATGTCTTTGAATTTCTCATCCTTTAAAAGATGATGATAAAACTCATAACCATTCATTTTTTTCATATTAATATTGGATATAATAATATCCGGTTTGGGAATTCTTTTAATTTTATCCAGTGCTTCTTCTCCATTTGTTGCATGAAAAATATTATAATAGCTTTTCATGCATTTATTTATATTTATAATAGTATCTTTATTGCTTTCAAGAATGAAAACAGTTTGCTTTTCCTTTTCATAACTCCCTTCGGGAAGCTTTTTCGCCATTCCTGTATCCGGCAGTTTTACCGTTGTCTGTTTGATTTGTTTTATTCCCGGCTTTTCTCCTTTTGGGAAAATAAGGGAGACTATTACCCGATTGTCCGGTTTCCTTTTTATTTTAATTTTTCCCTGTATAGAATCAATGAAATGTCTGATAAAAAACAACATGGTCCCGCGACTCTGAATATTATTCTCCCCGAGATTACAAATTGACAGGAATTTCTCTTTTATTCGTTCTTCTGTTATTCCCGGTCCATGAACCTTTATATGTAGGAGTATCTTTGTATGGGTTTCTTTAACAATAACCCTGATCCTGCCGTTTTCCCCGGTACAGGTAAAAATATTATAGAGAAGAATGGTAATCATCTTTTGGAACATAACATGATTCGTTCTTAAATACAGAGATTCTGTACATATATATGATAGATGGATTTTCTTAATTATAGCTAAAAGGTGAAATAACTTGATTTTATTTGCCAGAATTTTTGAAATATTAACGAGTGAATACGGCTTAAAAGCACAACTATGTTGAATCTTCTGGAAAGCAGGAAACCTCGCATTATGCTTGAACATTTTAATTACATGATATGTTAATGCCTTTATGACTTCTTCTTCTTTTTTTAGCTGTAACAAAAAAAATTTTTTCTTTTTTTGTAAATATATGGTAACAAGAATGATAAAAACAAACAAAATCCCAACAATTATCACCTTTATTATTTCATTAACAGTGGAAAGCTGTGTAAAAAGCACGGGAAAAATGTACTTGATTTTGAAATACATTTGTAATACTATGTACATGCTGTTCTCTCCTGTTCAGGATATTAATGTGGTGGGTGAATAATCTTTTGCACGGGATATTCACTCACCCGGGAACAGTTATTATAAATACACCGGTTTATATCGGGCACAGTAGTTATTCATTATTTTATTCCTTGTTTATTCTGTATAGAATATATATATTTACTATACATTTGTTATGTAATCACTTTATTCCAAATGAAAAATTTTGTCAAGTTTTTTTAAAAAAAATAATTATAATCTTGTTCATTTATTCTATATGGAATATAATAATGACAAGGAGGAAACAAATGGCAATACCTGGTGAAATCATAAAACAGGCAAGAGAATCCCGGGGCAAAAGCCAGCATGACCTGGCTGAAATAATTGGCAAATCCCAGGGTTATATTGCCAAACTGGAAAATAATAATATGAAGGGTGGAATTAAAGGTGATGAGCTTTTGCTTATTGCCGAATATCTAGAATTTGATCCGCGGATATTTAATGGACGGATTTCAATAAAGGATGGTGATTTAAAATATTCAGGATATAAACAGACAATATCAGAGCTTATAAAGGAAGTTCATTCTCTCCGGGGAAAATACAACCTGGATTATGAAGATGACCTTGTCATGTCTATTAATAAGAAACCTGCCTTAAAAAAGCTTCTTTTAATGGCACAAAAATGGCCGGAGGAAAAAATAAAAAGGATGACAGATCTTGCATTTGGATATTTTTCCGGGGTTATGGACAGGGAAGAAGATCAGGATCAAGAATAGTATCCGGGAATTACGATTATATTCCCGGGAGCACATGTCACTTATTTTGTTTTCTTACATCTATACACACAATATCACCTTTATGATTTCTGCAAAAAATCATACCCCTGCAAAGCACCGGGGGTGTCCAGCATGTATTTGACAATACCGTTGCCCGGGCTATTTCTTCATAACCCTTTGAGCTTAATTGTGCAATATGTAGTTTTCCCCGTTCTGTGAGCATAATCAGGTGGTCTTCTGTTGCAACAAGGGATCCGAACCCGAGTCTTTTCCCCCATATCTCTTTACCAGTCGCCAATTCAACACATTTAAAGGTACCATAGCTTCCGGCAGCACCATCATTCCCATAAATATATCCATCCTTAAAAATAAAACTGCTGAAATGGCTTGATATTACCTTGTTTTTCCAGACAGCGGATGGCTTATTGTTTTTTATCTGTAAAAGAGTACATCCCGTATTATAACCAGAGGAAATAAAAACAGTATCTCCCGAAACAACAGGATCTGCCGCATTGACATCATAGCTGGTTATCCACTCATGCTGCCAGAGTAGTTTCCCATTATCACGGTTCACTCCATAAATAGCTTTCATCCCGAACATTAAAACACAATTCACCTTATTAATAACGCATAATAATGGCGATGAATATCCGCATTTGTCAGATGGACTTACCCATATTTTTTGCCCATTTTCCTTTTTAAGGGCAATACCATACTTGCATACATTTAAATAAAGGGTATTTCCTTCAATCACCGGGGAGCTGGCAAAATTCCAGCTGGGAGCTTGTGCTTTAAAATCCGATACAACATTCTTTTGCCAGATCACTTTTCCATTTTCTGCATTAAAACAAAACAGATTCCCCTTTTCACCAAGGGTATAAACTTTATCCCCATCGAGAAGCGGTGTACACCGAGGGCCGGGATATTGCCCAGGAGTACAGGGATAGGTATGGTTCCACACTTCTTTACCAGTCTTCACATCAAAACACCAGACAGTTTCCTTATTTTTTGTATTACCCATTGTGTAAAGATACTTTTCAGTAATAGCAAAAGAAGAATAACCATTCCCTGCATTAATTTTCCATACAATATCCGGTTCGTTTTCAAGTCGTAGCGGATCCCATTCTTCTCCCCGGATAATGCTGTTTCTATCCGGGCCCCTCCACCCGGGCCAATCTGAATTCATGGAATATCCCGGCCATAAACTTAAGATAAAAAGTAAAAAACAGATTACAAGTCCTTTTCCTGTCATAGGTACTCCTTTTATATAATGTATATAGGTAATATATATAAAATAAATGTAAATTGAAAGAAGTTACGATTTTGTCAAGATAAGAAAGATCAAATTTTTTTTAAAATATAAATAACAGGTTAAACCCTGTTAAACTCTTAAACCCTCCTGCCCCCTTGACCAAAAATATCTTTCTTTTTATAGTGACATATATCAATGGAATCATTTCTTAAGCTAAAAGGATGCACCATGAATAAGGATAATTTGCCTGTAAGATCCTATAAAGGAACACGGGATTTTTACCCCATGGATATGTGTTACAGGAACTGGTATTTTTCAAAGGTACGGGAAGTTGTAGAGGGTTTTTGTTATGAAGAATATCACACACCCTTACTCGAGCCATACGAAGTGTATGCTGCAAAGAGCGGGGATGAGGTCGCAGGCGAACAACTTTATTGTTTTGAGGATAAAGGAGGGAGAAAAATTGCAATCAGACCGGAATTGACACCCTCTGTGGCACGGCTTGTTGCTGCACGCCTTGAGGAACTTACCTTTCCTTTACGGTGGTATAGTATTGCCAATGTTATGAGATATGAAAAACCCCAGAAAGGCCGGTTAAGGGAGCACTGGCAGGTGAATGTCGATATATTCGGTGCAGATGAGATTGAAGCAGAGCTCGAGATTATATCAATTATTTCCCGAATTATGCATACATTCCAGGCAAAGCCGGATATGTTCAGAATCAAAATTAATAACAGGAAATTCTTTACGGATGTTCTTACCGATGTTTTAAAGGTGAAAAACACAGATGTAAAAACTATTTCCAGGATTGTTGATAAAAAGGCAAAGATGTCACAGGAAAAGTACTATGACTGGCTTAAGGAAACCGGACTTACACAGGATAAGATTGAACTGCTGGATAAGATATTTTCATCAAACCTGGAAGAGATTATCCGGATGATTCATATCGATTCAAAAGGAGCAAATGAACTTTCCCGATTATTCCAGCTGCTTGATGAAACCGGTCTTTTACGGTATTGTGAATTCGATTTTTCTATTGTCCGTGGATTTGATTATTATACCGGAACTGTTTTTGAGGTATACGATACATCACCGGAAAACAGACGCTCACTTTTCGGCGGCGGAAGATACGATAATCTTGTAAGTATGTTTAAACAGAGAAATATTTCAGGAATTGGTTTCGGTCTGGGTGATGTCACTTTTCAACATTTTCTTGAAGGAAATGATCTTATCCCGGATAAAATTTATAAATCACAACAGGTGCTTATTGCACGTTTCCCGGATGTACCGGTAAGTGAATATTTCAAACTCGCAGAGGACTTGTGGTCGGTACATGTTAAAACCTCGATTTATTTTTCGGCTCATGACAAGCTGGGCAAACAACTTAAGTTTGCAGAAAAAAAAGGATATTCCCTGGTTATCATTCTTGGGGTAGATGAATTGAAAGAAAATAAAATCACTATAAAGTATCTTGATTCAACAACCCAGGTAACAGTGAAGAGGGATGAATGTGCGGGAAAGATTAAGGAATTCCCTGGATAAATTCAATACAGTATATGAGTGTTTTATGAGAATCATTATTTTAATACTTATTTGTTCCCTTTTTCAAATGACCGGTTGTATAAAACACAATCCGGATACCAATCCCGAGAGGGTTTTGATACTCAATACAGATACGGCCAGCGATAAAGAAGTCGAACCCACCGGTTTTCCTGGATTAGTACAAACATATACAATCGGCGTTTCAGTGAACGGGATTCCGGTAACTGTTACAGAGATCGGAAAAGGGGAAAAAACCGGCCTGGTCATTATAGGATCCATCCATGGAAATGAAAAAAATACCGGAGAGCTTGTTTCGTTTCTGGAGTCGGTATATAAAAATGATCATAGTCAAATACCAGCCTTCGTAAGATTATTTTTTGTTCCTGTTCTTAATCCGGATGGTCTTGAAAAACAGACAAGAACCAATACACATAATGTAGACCTTAATCGTAATTTCCCTACTGATAATTGGAAATCCGATGCTGTTTCTCCATCTAAAATAGTACCCAAAAGCGGTGGAATTTCCCCGGGATCAGAACCGGAAGTCCAGGCTGTTATTGATTGGCTGATTCGGAAAGTAATGCATACCGTTGATTCTGTTTACCTGATATCCTTTCATGCTGCATATCCACCAAAAGGGTCGGTACAACCGGGCTACCTGGAATATGGCAAACCGGGTCCTGAATCAGAAAAATTTGCTCAATTTATTTCCCGGGAATCCGGATATGTATACCTGAGCACATGGATTACCTCCAGGGAACTTACCGGGGAATTTATTAACTGGTGTGAAATGAATGGTATATGGTCATGCGATATAGAATTACCGGATTACAATTCACCGGTGAAAGTATCCAGGGGTAAAAAGGAAGCAGCCTTAGAAACATTCAAGCGGACTGTTCAAAACATTCTTTTCAGGTTTTTGAATGATTCTTGAGAATATCGTTTAATTTTAGGATGAGTTTCATGCTTTCCCCCCCTATTGTTTTAACACTATTTGTACTCTTCACAATTTCTTCAATTTCTTTGGATATAGTTGTGATATTGTCAAGAACCGTCTGGGAAGAACTCACCAGTTTTTCAATATTTCCCCGGATGATTTTCCCGCCGGATTCCTGTTTTTCTGCCTGGATCTTTATTTTTTGCGAAGAATCATTAAGCTGAGAGATTGAATATAATACCTGCTCACTCGCAATTTTTTGCTCTAAAATGGCAGAATATATTGATTGAATCTGATGAACAGCAGAGCCAGTCTTATTATGAATTGCTTCAAATACTTCTTTTACTTTGTTGTTTGTATGAACACCCTGCTCAATCTTGTTAATAATTTCTCTTATCCGGCTAAGGATCTCTGTTGAACGGTTAGAAGATCCTGTCGCGAGTCTTTTAATTTCTCCTGCAACAACAGCGAATCCTGTTCCGTATTTTCCTGCATGGGCTGCCTCAATAGCCGCATTAATAGCAAGCACATTTGTCTGTTCCGAGAGATCACTTACCGTATCAATTATTTTATACGCGTCTTCGCTTACTGTTATTATTTCCTGAACAGATTTTGCAGAAGAAAGGACAATCTCTTCACCCTGCCTGGTTATTATCTTCAAATCCTCGGCAAATTCGGATGTATATTTCAGGTTTTTTGTTATTTCGCCTATATTCTGGATCATTTCTTCAATAGTCGCTGAAGTTTCCTGTACCTGTTCAAACTGGGTATTAAGACCCATATAAATATCTTCCAGGGAATTCAAGAGATAAAGTACCGTTTCATTTGTTTTCTGTACTATATGAAATTGATTATTCACTCCATCAGAAATATTTATGGACCCGGAAGCCATTTTTTCTATGGAACCCGATGTCGAAAGGATATTTTCCTCCAGTTGTGCGCTGATACATGAGACAGTTTCTGTTACCTCCGTGATATTTCGAATATACATTTCCAGTTCTTTTGATTTCCGGACAATATCGTCGGAATATGTTTCAAGGTCGTTATATGCCCGGATACTCTTAAAAGCCAAAGCTATAAACATGGACATATTAAAACAAAAAATTCCTGTACCCTGAAGCCATATAAAGGGCCTTATTTCCGTCATCTGGTAATAGATGTCATGAATAGCAAAAATAAAACCGAGTATTGTCCCTATCATAATAGGAAGGGCAAACTTTCTTTTTTCTATTGTTGCCCTTATTGAAATATATACCATAAATGTCAATTCCAATGCAGAAGGAATAAGGACATAATTGAAAAGACCGGGAATGACAGCTTTTTGTCCGATGTTTAGATAAAAAAGAAAACAGAGGATCAAAGAAAGACCAAAGATTATACGCTTAAACCATTTATTATTATGTATATTAAAAAAATTCAAAAAGAAAAGAACAAGAAATCCAAAAAAGAGGGGAAGAAACGATTGTGAAAAAGATTCTGCAAAATAGAAAGGAAAAAAATGAACCTCCAATCCCATATTTAAGAAATAAATACAGAAACAAAAATTAGAAAGGGCAAAATAGAGATTCGGCCGTTCTTTCTGTCTGAATGCAAATTGAAAGATGTAGTAGAATCCAAGGAGGAGACATACCATAGAATATACAAGGTATAGTTTTACATTGAGAAAATCTAAAAATTGTGAATTGAAAAGGTATGTATTATAATCGGCGAAATAAAATTGGGGAATATGAAATCTGCCAGTTGGATGGTATATTCTTATACTTAGAACATTTTCCTCATTCAACCGGAGTAACCGGGTTGGAAAAAGAATCTGTTTAAGGGATGTATTGCGATGTTGAAATTCCGGGGGAAAGCTTCCGTGGAATCCGATTAGTACATTATTACAATAGAACTCAATAGCCCCTTCCAGCCTCCCGAGTAATAAAAATGTTTTTTTCCCCGGGTTAATGCCTTCTACAGTAAATGTATTGCGAAGCCAAATAAATTGCGTGCCTTCAGGCATTTCTTTATCGGGCATATATGGCAGACTTGTCTGAAACCAGCTTTTATCATCGAACTCACGTTCACTGTATATATCTTTATCATCAAACTTTATACGCCACTTTCCCGGGAAAGGAATTTTGCCGGATAATCCATTCAGGTTTAGAGAATAACAAGGGATAATTATACAAATAATAAAAACGATACAAAGAAACAATTGGCGAGACCGTTGTGGGGAAAAATTATTTATCATTTTCATAATACAGATTTCCTCCGCATTAAGCCGGAATTACTGTTTGATACGTAACGGTCTTTGTTGAATAACATATAAATTATATTATAGTGAAAAAAAAGAAATATGCAAAAAAATTATAAATAAAAGCCATACAAAAATCAGTTTTTTTATGAAAACAGAAATAGAATTCTTAAGAAAATGAATAATGAGTCTACTCTAAAAACCTCATATAAAAAGACGGGTGGAAATTTCCTATCAGGTAGATTCCCTCGACAAAGAATAAATAAAATAAGGAAAA
>JAFGQK010000242.1 GCA_016935735.1 Spirochaetales bacterium
AAAGGGGTATTGTAATGTTTTTAAAAAACCAGAAAAAAAATAAAAATAGTATAAAGTATTTGAAAATACTGTCCTGTACATTCTTAATATAAAAGATCAAGCACCCGGGGGTATTGGCAAGATTTTCAAAAAATAATGTCACATCACCGGAAACTGCCAGAAAGTTTCCATCAATCTCCGGTATGAAATGTATGAATAACAAGAAAAACAACAGGCATAAACCTGTTATCCTGGAAAAAGGCAATAACTTTCCCATAAAATTATTCCTTTTGCAGAATTTACATTAAAATTCATATTCTGTCAATGGGAATATCAGGAATTAGAAATGAGTACGATTTCGCAAACTATTTTTTATAAGAAAAAAGACTCTGCCACCCAGTCACAATGGGGAAATAGGTGCCCGGTTCCGAATAGATGTATCTTGCATATGCGGAACCGGTTGTATAGAAATGTTTTCCATTGCCAACAAAATCCCATACAATATCGGTAATTGTTTCCATGGGCAGATTAATTTGAACAGTAAACTCCACAAAAGTTCCAGTGGTTGTTGTGGTGGTATGATGATCGTTAATGATTACCGTGTAAAAATTTTTCTGTACGCCATGGGCAAAAAAACTCAAAAGACAAACAATATCCACCTTTTCATGAATTCTCTTCTATTTTTAATTTTCCCTTAAAATAAAAACATAGTTCCGGCATTTATTTTGAAGCAGCGTCTTTATATTTCATGATATTCTTGTTCCCCCCTGCTGCACATTATATAAGAAATGCGAAATCCATATGTACCGTCAAATTCACGATTTTTTTCTTTATATATTACTGCTTTTACAGAAACCCTTGCAGGGGAAAAGTCATTTTCATGTTACTATATCCTGAATCCCGGGATTCGTATCCTGGATAAATTTATCAATGACTTTTTTCTTCCCTACAAGAATAAGCATATCATCCGCTTTTAATTGATAATGGGAATCCGGGAATATTGTCTCTATTTTTTTTTCTGTTTTTGTTTTTACCGCAATGACATTCAATTCATATTTTTTTCTGAGTCTGCATTCCGTAAGTGTCTTGCCCACCATATCGGGGGGGGTCTTTATGGTAAAGATGCTGCTGTCACCAGGCAATTGCAGGGATTCCCCGCTATGTTTTTTTAAAAGCAGATTCGCTATCTTTTTTCCCATTTCCACTTCGGGAAAAACAACCAGATCCACCCCTGTTTTTTTTAAAATTCGCTCTTCCAGTTGTGTGGATGCCCGGGCAATGACTTTCTTTACACCAAGTTCTTTCAGAAGTACAGAGATGAAAAGAATCGTCTTAAATCCTTCTCCCATGGAAACGACAGCTACATCGAAGGTTTCCGGTTCCAATTGTTGCAGGGTCTCGGAATCTGTGGCATCCAGGATAATTGCATTCTGCACCCTGTCCTGAATCAAACGGATTTTTTCCTCGTTTGTATCGATGACCATGATATTTCCGGCAAGCCCCTCGTTAAGCAGGGATTCTAAAAGACTCATACCGAATTGTCCCAGCCCGATTATTATATATTTTTCATTTGGCATAACAGCTCCTTATCCGACTAAAATATTATTTTCTTCCGGGTTTCTTGTCCTTAAAACCTTTTTAAAGGAAATCAATGACAGGGTGAGGGTAATGGGTCCTATCCTGCCGGTAAACATCGTCAAAATAATAAAAACCTTGCTTATATCCCCCAACGAGGAAGTGATTCCCCTGGAAAGTCCCACAGTACCAAAGGCAGAAATAATTTCAAATAAAAGATTTGCCGGCGGGATGGATTCAAGGGAAAGCAGTATAACAAAGACAATGAAAATATAGAGGGTGGAAATCACTGCTAAAGATATTGCACGGAACACGATTTCCTTTGGGATACGCCGTTTGAATAATTCCACAACATCACTGCCTTTGAAAGTGGCAACCAGGGTTCCCATGAGAATTCCGAAAGTCGTCGTTTTTATACCCCCCGAGGTCGAGTTTGGAGAAGCACCAATAAACATGAAAAGCATCAATACGAACGCAACAGGAACCGAAAGAGAACTAACAGGAAATGTATTAAATCCCGCTGTCCGGGATGAAACGGAATGAAAAAAAGAGACCAGCAGTTTTGTTAAAAAAGGCAAATCCTTCATGGACTTATTACATTCAAACAGAAACATCACTATTGTCCCGGTCACTATTAAAAGAATACTTACAGACAGGACGATCTTTGTATGAGTATTGATTATTTTTTTCCGCGGGGAAAAGAAATGCTGATAGATATTATACATAACGATGAAACCGATCCCGCCAAGAAATATTAACACAGAGATAATGAGATTTACCGCAATATCCCCTGCAAAACGTTCCAGACTATTGGAAAGCGTGGAAAAACCGGCATTGCAGAAGGCAGAAACAGCATGAAAAACGGAATGAAACACAGCGCTTTCAATAGTGGGGAAAAAACGGTACCATGCAAGGAACAAAAGCAATGCACCGGCCAGCTCGATCATGATTGTTGTTATAATGATCGTTTTAATTAATCCCGGGATATCCGGGATCGTATCGTCTGAAATAATACGGCCGATCATGAACCGTTCGGTGATGGATATCCCGTTAAAAAAGAGCAGGGAAAAAAACGCGGTAAATGTTGTAATCCCCAACCCGCCGAATTGAATCAGTATAAGAATAATAATTCGGCCGGAAAGGGTAAAGGTGATGGGGGTGTCGACAACAGTAAGACCGGTAACACATACTGCCGAAGTGGAGGTAAAAAGCGCATCGATAAATCGGATACTCTCTTTCCCGATCGAAGATTTCGGCATATAAAGGAGAAGAGCCCCGATGAGTATTAAAAGGATAAAAGAAAGAACAAATATCTGAAAAGGATTTAACCTCGTGTGCATGATCCGGGAATAATTGGATTTTGAGAATTTAATAAAGAAAATAAGAAAAATAAATACCTGGTTGAGTATATGGAAATAGTAGGTCTTGTTGTCATAACGGAAAATTACAGAATAGAGATTCAACTGTATGAGTATGAACTGGACAATCATAATCAGGATAAAAACATATACGATTTTCCGGCTTTTTAATGTGGTGATCTTGTTTTTTGCCAGTATCAGATAGAGTATGTTATCGATAATAAAAAGAATAATGAGTATGTATGAACACTGGTAAAGAAAAGCAGAAACGTCCTCTTCCAGATAAAAGCCGTTATTGATAATAAACGCAGCCAGCATCAGTACGGTGAAACCGAAAAGGGTAATATCGATAATTTTTAAAATCCGGGTTTTTATCATAATTGTGGGGTATAGTATAGGCAATGGAAAGAGATAAATCAATCATTTTATCCAGAAGCTTCCTGAACAACGATTCCCGGTAACCGTTTCAAAAAACATTAAGAATAAGAAAAACCACGTATATTATATACATTAATACAAATACTACTCCTTCCCATCTTTCGATTTTTCTGCCTTTTCCTGTAAAAATAAACAGAAAGAGGAAAAAGCTCGCTCCAATATTAACTGTCAAATCAAAATTCGACCCCTTTTGCAATGGTACAGGATTTATTATAGAAGAAAGACCCAGGATAAAAAATATATTGAAGATATTCGAGCCGACAATATTACCGACAGCAATATCGGTGTTCTTTTTATACGCAGCTGTTACCGATGTCGCGAGTTCCGGCAGCGAAGTCCCGATCGAAATAATGGTCAGGCCGATGATTCGTTCGGGAATATGAAAACTTCTGGCAATTTCCACTGCCGAAAACACAATGAGCCTTCCGCCTATAACAAGGCCGGTAAAACCCAGAATAATATACACAATGGATCTGGGAATGGAATAGTTTTTGATTACCATCTCTTCATTGAATTGTTCCGATTTTATCAGATTAAATGTATACACTAAAAAAATGATGAAAAAGAAAAGAAAAACAGTACCATCGATAAAGGTGAGTCCGGAATAATTTTTTTTATCAAACAAGTTGTCATTTATACAGAGAGCGACAAGAAGAGCGGAAAGCAGGCAAAGCGGAACCTCGATCCAGGTTGTATTTTTCTTTATAGCAAGGGGAAAAACGATTGCCGAAATTCCCAGAATTACCATGATATTGAAAATATTACTCCCGATAATATTTCCCAGGGTGATTTCCGAACTTTTTTGAATTGATGCAAATACATTTACTACAAACTCGGGAGCGGATGTACCGAATGCCACGATAGTGATACCGATAACAATTGCCGGGATATGTAACCGTTTAGCCAATGCCGAGGCACTGTCGACAAGCAGGTTTGCCCCGAAAATAAGAGGTACAAATCCTGCGAAAAGTAAAAGACCATACAGCATGAGGTGAATATATTATATTTTTTACTGAAAATCCATATCAATTGCGTACAAAATTCCAGCAGGTGTCTATTCAGGGAAATCTTTTCTACTCAGAAATCGATCTGGTACAGATTACCTTCACCTCTGTCTCATCATAGTTTTCGATAATAACATCCCCGCATTGTATGGGAATACTTGTTTTTATCCTGTAGAGTTCCCTTAACAGTTCCGGTATTCGGGCTCGTATAACCGGTCTGTCCGTTTTCACCGGTACATACGGATACTTTGCCGAATTTGTCCTGACAACAGCGGTGACAATACGGGTCGGGGCGAGGAATTCCTCTTTGCCGTAGATCTCGCCCCGTATACACTGGTTTCCTGTCACGGTAATATCCTGTCCTCTTCTTCCTGTTACTTTCAAATGACAGCCCAGGGGGCATGAAATACAAATAATTTCCTTTTCCTGCATTTATTACCCCTTTATTGTATTGAAATTTCCAGCGATGCATCCGGTAATACCTTCAATTCCGCCTGCTTTACAGTAAAACGGATCATCTCGGATGGTTGAATATGGAGAAGTTTTTTCTTTTTAAGGACTTTCCCATTACTGGCAAGGGTAAGGGTGGCGTTGTTCTTTACGATAAAGGGTCTTAAATAAAACACATTTTCCTTATCCGCTGCATATTTATTGGGAACAACATAAATCACATTCGAACCCGCTGCCACTTTTCCCTGCCGGACATCAGCGAAACCTTCCTGTAAATATCGATACACATAGCCGGCGCATGTTCTCGCCTCTTCCGAAACAAAATCGACCAGGTCATGTACATGCAGGACATTTCCGCAGGCAAATACCCCTTCTGTCCCGGTCATAAAATGGGCATCCACATAGGGTCCGCCGGTATTGGTATTAATTGGTATGCCCATTTTCTTTGAAAGTTCATTTTCCGGGATAAGACCCACTGAAAGGAGAATAGTATCGCATTCTATGGAAAAGATCCGGGATGTATCCGGGACCCCGTCTGAAAGCGGTGTAATATCCACCCCCTCCACCCTGTTTTTTCCGTATATCCGGGTTACTGTATGAGCAAGGTAAAGCGGTATGTGAAAATCGTTAAGGCACTGGCTTATATTCCGGCTCAAACCCGACGGGTATGAAAGAATCTCCACGACACCATGAACTTTCGATCCGATCCATGTACATCGTCTTGCCATAATAAGGCCGATATCGCCGGAACCAATAATCACGATATTCTTTCCCGGGACATACCCGTCTATATTGATAAGGCGCTGGGCAAATCCCGCGGTAAAAATTCCCGATGGCCGTGTGCCGGCAATTCCCAGATTTCCCCTGTTCCGCTCACGGCAGCCCATAGCCAGGATGATTGCACGGCATGATATCCGGAGTACGCCATACCTGCCCGAATATGCAGTAATAAATTTCATCTTTTCTTCCTGCACCATTTCCACGACAGTCGTGTTCAGGTAGATATCGACATCCGATTTTTCCAGCAGATTGATATATTTTTCAGCATATTCCGGCCCGGTGAGTTCCTGCTTGAACTCATGAATCCCAAAGCCGTTGTGTATACACTGCATAAGAATCCCGCCCAGGTGGTCTTCCCTGTCGATGAGTGCGGTTTTCACCCCTTTTCCTGCCAGGGTGAGTGCCGCTGCCATCCCGGCAGCACCGGCCCCGATAACAACAGCATCGTATATTGATACATCCCTGTTCAACACGGTCTGCTTTCTCATGCTCTACCATTCTTTCCCGATATGTTCAGGAGAGATATTCCCCTGTAAGAGATAACTTCCCCTGCCCCTTTTCATTATTACTTCCGGGGCCATTCTCGTTTCCCTCATGAGAATCTTAATTATCTTATAGGTGCAGAATCCCCCCTGGCACCTTCCCATCCCGCACCGTGTATAAAACTTGATGCCGTCCAGGGTCGTATGCCCTTTACGGATTGCTTCGACAATTTCCGCTTCAGAGACCTGTTCGCATCTGCATACGATGTTTCCATATAACGGATTTTCCTCTATCAATCGTTTCATTTCCTGACCGGAGCATTCCCTTACCCTTTTCGTTTTTGGGATAGACGGATCGAACGAATCCTTTTTTTCCAGCACTAATCCATTTTTTACCAGTAATTCCTCCACATACAGGGCAATCGCCGGGGATGCAGTAAGGCCCGGGGACTGGATACCGGCTACCTGTATAAAGGATCTGGCTTTTTTTGATATATCAATATAAAAATCATTCCCTTTCAATGCAGGCCTTAAACCGGCAAAGGAGGTAATAATCTCCTTTTTCGAGATTGCAGGAACCATGTAAGTGGCAAGGGAAAAAACATGATTCAGATTTTCCTCTGTTGTCGAAACATCTTCCTTATCGTTTATATCCTGCGCAGTGGGCCCGATCATCATTGTCCCTTCCACCGTGGGAATAACAAGCACCCCTTTGGAATTCTTTACCGGTACGGGAAAAATAACATGATTCGGAAATCCCGAAGCATTTCTTTCAAGTATATATTCTTCTCCTTTTCGGGGCATAATAGCAAAACTTTCTGCATTAAATATCCGCGACACATCATCTGCATACAGTCCCGCTGCATTAATCACATAACGCGTCGTTACCTTCTGGTTGTATGTGGAAAAAATCGTATAGAATCCCCTTGTGTACTGTGCCCTTTCGACATGGAATTCCTTAAAAAGAACCACACCATTCTTGCAGGCAGATTCCATAAGGGCAAAGACAAACTGGTATGGTTCAATAATTCCCCCGGATGGGGCGTACAGTGCTCCCATAACATCTTTATTCAACCCCGGTTCAAGACTCAATGTTTTATCCCGCCCGCATATCTCGATGCCTGGTACATTATTCTCAATTCCCTGGTGAAAGAGTTTTCCGATTATTTTCATTTCTTCGTAAGAAAATGCGATGACAAGGATTCCTACCCGCTTAAAGGGAAAGTTCAAGAGTTTGTTCAAAGAATCAAACATGGAATTCCCTTTTATTTCGAGTTTTGATTTGAGTAATTCAGGTTTATGATGGAATCCTGCATGAATAATACCTGAATTTGCTTTTGAGACCCCGAATGAAATATCGGAATATTTTTCAAGAACAACAACAGAAATCTTATATTGCGAGAGTCTCTGGGCAATAGCGGAACCGGTTACACCAGCCCCGATAACAGCAATATCAAATACCGGTTCATCCATTCTTTTCTTTCATACCTTTATACGGGATAGTAAATAATTTCATTACATATTCTCCTTTATTCCAGGGTATTAAATAACTTCATTATATTTTCCCTGGCCTGCTTTTCATATTTATTCCTGAAATATTCCGTATGGTAAATAAAAGGCTGGTTCAAAAGGCAGGTCAGGAATCTTTTTCTTTCCACCCTGTACTTCTGATCCTGGATATAATAATACTCATTGCGTATTTTTTCCTCATAATCCAGAAAATCAGCATACGATACCCCGAGGATTACAAGATCGATATCCGCGAAATACCCGGCATCCGGGGATTGGGGATTCGCAGGATGTTTCGTAGCCAGGATAAACCCGCATATCTGTTTGATCCTTGTTTCATCCATACAGGTTTTTTCCAGTACTTCACGGGTCGTGAAGACGCTTTCTTCTTCATTTGTATCCGATCCCGGTTTATACACAATATCGTGATACCACCACGCACATTCAACTTCATCCGGTAAGGTTAATTTATTTCGAATATCATTCAGATATTCAAGCCCATGGATAATATGCGACAGTGAGTGATACGTTCTCCGGGATTCTGCATATGCCTGGATGATTTTATCATACTCATCCTGATATGATCCACTGATATGAAGCCTTTTCCATAAAGATTTGAAACGGAGTTCCCCGTATATATCAACCGATCTGACAATTTCATCAAATAATTCATATTCTTCCTTATGCCTCTCCGTATCATTTATATCCGGGAGATCGGAATTATCGAATAACCACAATTTGCCGCAGGAATTCTCGGATATCTGGGCAAGAAGATTTTCTTTTTTCTGGATCATATTAAACTGGCTTTCCAGTCTTTTCTTTATTTGTTCCCGGGTAAGCTTCCGCTCCATCAGTCTTCGCTTCTGGCTTTTCTTATCCGCAGTGACCAGGATGATATTATTATTGCTGAGATAAGCCATATTGGATTCGGCAATCAGGGCAGCATTAAAGAGGATTAATCCCTTTTTCATATACAACTCCCTTCTTAAGCGGACCATTAATGGAGAATAAAGGAGTGCATTCAGACGCTCCAGTTTCTCCTTGTTGTTGAACACGATTTCTCCAAGGGCTTTACGGTTTATACTGCCGTCATTCAGCCGGACGCCCGGCCCGAATTCCTTTTCTATCTCTTCCCGGACATTTTCATAGATCGGTTCTTTTAAGGTGCCGAGTATCTGGTGGCCGATGTGGTCCAGTTCTATATTATGGACAGGGATTCCTTTTTCATTTCCGATTTTTTCAATCCTGTTGCTTATATAGGATTTCCCCACACCGATTTCACCGGTTACACCGATGATATATTGCCCGGACATTTTCGCTTCCAGACACATCTTGACATACAAAGAGACATATTCATGGATTAATCCCTGTTCCTGCTGCAGGGCTTTGGCAGCACTTGAACTGATATGTGACAGGTCCTGTTTTGCCGGGAGCAGATAGGTATCAATATCGAGTTTCTGGGATTCACTTAACTGGTGCATCATTACTTCATAATCAAAATCCCTGATATTTCTTACCCCCTTTAGAATGACAGGAATTCCATGCTCGAATGCATAATCCACCAAAAGCCCTTTAAATGCAATCACTTTTACATCAGGAATTTTTTTCAGGGATTTCTTTGCCATATCCGTACGCTGTTCCAGGGTAAACATATATTTTTTATTCGGATTCACGCCAATCCCGACAATCACCTCTTTAAAAACCCGGGTTGCCCTTTTAATGATGTCAATGTGTCCGAATGTTATAGGATCCCCGGAAAATGCATAGATAGCCTTTTTCATGCTCTCCATCCTATCAAGCATATACTATAAAAACAATTATTTTTCAATACAATCATCCTCTTATGCTTTTTTATTCCTTTAAAAGCAATTTTTTGATCAAGGTGTTTCGCCGTTCTTCCAGTTCCTCTTCACTCACCCCGAACATCTCATCATATGCCTCTGCAAAGGATATTTCATTATCAAAAATGGGAACATTGTAGGTGTGATCCCTGTCTCTTAAATCCGTGGATTCGGAAATCATCATATCAAATACCCCTGATTTCGTGATAAGGGTCCCGTGACGCATTCCCTGGCCGAGATCCAGGTCTTTATTGCCCAGTGACCGGTATAATCCGCTTTCATGATGAAGCCGGGTTATACCTGCAGGACGGAAGCTTAATACAGAGAATGCACCGGTCATTTGAGGATTATTCAATGTTGAATTCTTTATGACACTTTTTTCTATTTTTCCTTTTCCTGTAAGGGTACTATTGATGATGATTGAGTCATGAATGCTGATGCCCTTATCGATCCTGGAGTTGATAATGATATTCCCCCGTGCATCTCTTTTATTCATAATGCTTTCAAGTTTCCTGGAAATTTCTCCATTTCTGCTTTTCTCATTCAAAGACATGTATTTCTGCCTCATTGCATAGTGTTGGCCAATATCTGCCCAGAAAATATCTGCACCAAGATCAAGAGCTTTGAATCGTAATTTCCTGTTGTACCGTTCCTCGAAGATTTTTTTTATATGCTGCACCTTTAAAAAAAAATCCGGGATTTTGGATAGGAGGGCCTGTAACCCTTTATCATTTATTTCAGCTTCTTCCCAGAGGTGCAGGTTTTTTTTGTTTATTGAAAGTGCCATGACCAGGTAAGGATCAAAATCCATGTGGATTCCATTTTTATAAATTTCATTATCAAAAACCTCGACTGCAATATCGAGCACATCATACGAAACAGCTATAGGTCCAAGGCTGACACCGGCATAATAATCTCCATTATGAACGGGCTTTATTCCGAGCCTGTCCAGTTGGGATACCAGTATGGCTTTTTCATTCCGGGCAAGCATTGCAGTTACATTATCTGAACCATCGGAGACCACCCAGTCTTTCTCTTTTGCCAGTTCTTCCGTAATCCGGATATAAGAAACCCATTTTATCACATCATATTGAGAAAACTCCGACCCTGTTACGGGTTTTCCCGAAAGATCTATCGAGGCTATTTCGGTCTCGTCACCCCATTTATCCAGAATGCCGCGAAAACCCCGGAGTTCAAGGTATTTTGCCACAGGGACAAAATAAAAAAGTGCTTCTTCTATTGCAGTAAGGTATTTATTCCTTCTTATAATCTGTGAACTCACGATAATCGAAGGTTTACGATCCCCCTCTATCTGGGTAAAAGGAGACATCCGTTCACCCCTGCCAAAAAGCATTCCCATAAGGATTACATAATCCCTGTATGATTTTTTATTATCCTGTAGAATCTCTTTCAGATTGATATAAGCTAAAAGCGTCCCGAGGAAATTCCCCTCTTTTCTTTTTTTCCCGACCTTTTCCTGGAGAGAGATAATTTCCGTACTCCCATCCCTGTTAAACAGGTCTTGTCCTGTTTTAGCGAGTCTGTTCTGCCAGGTGAGTTTATCCAGTTCATTCCCGGAAACAACAACAACAATTTTTACGCTTTGATTATCAAGGGAAATCATTCTTGCATAATCAATATTATTCATTATTCTATGGAGAATTATATCATTTTTAATCCCTGTTTTCTTATCCATTCTTTCTATTCCAGGTTATATCGTAAACTCTCTATTACTATGGACGAAAATCACAGGTATTATTCCAGGATTTTCTACCCGTAATATCCGGCGTTGACCGGATCATACATGGTTTTATGTGTATATTTTAACCCACTTCATTTCCAGCTTTTCTTGTTTTGGGTTGTGGGCATAGCCAACACTATGTTATTCATTATACTCTATAAGAGTGTTTTTTCAAGGGAATGATGCAGTTTCCGTCTAATTCTTTTCCAAATAGCCATTATCTTTAAACCATATAAATGTATCCTCGATTGTTTTTTCTATGGGGGATGGGGAAAAACCGAGTTCCTCCTCTGCTTTTCTGCGACACACATCACGGTGATGCTGCAATGCATAGAGAGATCCTTTTGAATAAAAGGGTTTTTCCCCCTTTATTCTGGAAAATATACGCATAAACGGTATCCCGATCCGGGCTACCCGGATGGGCAATGTTATGTTCGGGATTGAACACCCGCTCACCTTTTTTACCAGAAGTGCGATCTGTTTCACAGAAAGCCATGCCCCGGAAATAATATACCGCTCACCCTTCCTTCCCTTAAGGGCTGCAAGAAGCGCCCCTTTTGCCACATCCCTTACATCGACCCAGTTAAATCCGCCATTCACAAGGGCAAAGACCTTCCTGTTATAAATATCAATAAGCGTCTGTCCGGCGTATGAGGGTTTATAATCATACGGGCCGATAATTCCGGTGGGATTGATAATAACCCCATCCATACCCGCGGATACTGCTGCAAGAATATGACGCTCTGCCTCGGCTTTTGTAAAATCGTACATGAGATAGCTTTTTTCATTCACCAGGGTTCTTTTTTCATCGGTAGGTGTCCCGGAAGGATACGGGGAAAGGGAATGAATGGAACTGCAAAAAACAAGCCGCTTTACACCATTTTTTCTGCATGCATGGATAACATGATCAGTGCCTGTGACATTTACCTCCAAAAGCTGGCTATTATCTTTTGTTTCCAGGGAGATAAGAGCTGCAAGATGAAAAATATAGGTACATCCTTTTACAAAATCCGTAAGTGTGTCCGGTTTAAGAATATCTCCTTCCCGGATTTCCACGGGTAATGTTAAAAAAGCACGTTTATCCCTCCGGGCAAGGACACGCACCTGTATTCCCTGGTTCAGCAATTCCCTGACCAGGGCCCCACCGACATGTCCGGAAGCCCCTGTTACTCCTGCAATCATTCTTCTCCCTTTACTATTCTGATAATTCCTGCTGATGAGACGGAAAAAAATCCCAACCAGGTTTTTGAATAACGGATATTTTAACACCGTATATCAACGGTTAACCTTAACCTTGATAGTAAAATAATGCAAATACCGGGGGATTTTACTATAAAAAGACTGGATTGGGCAATAGGTGCAAGAATATAAATAAAAAGGGCAGCCTCACGGGGAAGCTGCCCTTTTTTTCTGGTTCTATAAAAAATTTCTATGATGAAATTTCAATAGATGTTGATTTCACCGTCAATAGGAACAGGTGTTCCGATTACAGCCCCTGTTTCATCAAGTAATCTGGTAATTTCAATATCTACAGAAGCGGTTCCCATGAATTGTGTTATCCATACAACTGAAAATACATGCAGGTTATCACCAGGACCTTTGCCTGCCGCATCATAACCACTCACCTTAAGAACACCATCTGTCGAGATATCCACGCTGGTAATAAAGCCGTCAGCACCGGCGACTACCCCGTTATCACCTGTCGGGGTATCCATATAGAGGAGCCCGGGATCATAGGTGAAAACGATTTCATAATCCGAAAGGAGCTGGGTACCGGAATTGATATGTATTTCCGTGGTAACGGGATCCCATGACCATGGAACTTCCTGGTAAGCTGGTTCCACCCGCACTTCGCCGGCCCCGGGTACAGGTGTCGGTTCCGCTGTTGGTTCAACAATTGCTGAACCGTCGATACCAATCGGATTCCCGACTTTATTGGTCAACTCGTCTGTCAGGGTATTGACAATCGGGTGTATCAAGGAGGTGCCCGTACCTATTGCCTTCCAGTACACGGTAAGGAAGTTGAGATCCTGGCCCGGGCCGGAACCTGATGTATCGAATCCGCTGATTTTTAATAATCCGGGGGTTTTCGGGTTTACTGCTGCAATAAATCCATCCGGTCCTCTGGAAACACCATCGGAATCTGTTTCCGTATCCACGGCGAGTATTGCAGAGTCATAGGTAATATCAATACCATAGGAAGCTATCTTCTGCTCTCCCGAGTTGATATGGATTTCCACGGTAAAGAGATCTCCTTCGTTTACGTATGATTCCACTGGTAATACCGATACTTCACCGGCTCCCGGGATATCGGGAACATCGTTTATTGTTATGGTAACTGCTCCGGTAGAGGTCCGGCCCTGCCCGTCATCCACACCATAGAAGAAGCTGTCTGTGCCAAAGTAATCCTGGTTTGGTGTATATTCCACCCTGTCGCCAATTATTACTGCGGTACCATTTTGAGGTTCGGTTATTCCTGCAAGGCTCAAGGTCCCGCCGTCGATATCATAATCATTTGCAAGCACATCGATAGTAACCGTTGTATCCTCATCCATTACCACATTATCTTCCACTGCCACCGGCGGATCATTTATGGAAATAACCGTTATCGTTACTGTCCCGGTGGCTGCCATTGTCCCGTCGAAAACACCATACACAAAGGTATCTGTTCCGTAATAATCAGCTTCCGGTGTGTAGTCCACTGAATTGCCGTTTATGACTGTTGTCCCGTGTTCCGGTTGTCCTATACCGGCGATAGAAAGCGTATCACCGTCAATATCCGTATCATTTGCAAGAATATCGATGGTTATCATCATATCTTCACCGGTTTCCACATTATCATCACCTGCAACGGGCGGATCATTTACTGCATCTATTGTGATGTTCACGGTTGCCGTATCCGTGCCGCCTTTCCCGTCGCTAACCGTGTAGGTGAAGCTGTCGCTTCCATTATAGTTTGCATCCGGGGTGTAGACGATCCGGCCCGCGTTGATTGCTGCCGTGCCGTTTGCCGGATTCCCCGCACTCGCGATGCTCAAGGTATCGCCGTCTATATCCGTATCGTTTGCACGTACATTGATGGTCACTGCTGTATCTTCACTGGTGGTTGCCGTGTCGTTTGCCGCTACCGGTGCATCGTTTACCGCATTTATTGTGACCGTTACGGTTGCCGTATCCGTGCCCCCGTGACCGTCACTTACCGTATAGGTGAAGCTGTCGGTACCATTATAATTTGCATCCGGGGTGTAGACGATCTTTCCCGCATTGACTGCTGCCGTGCCGTTTGCCGGATTCCCCGCACTCGCGATGCTCAAGGTATCGCCGTCTATATCCGTATCGTTTGCAAGGACATCGATGGTTACCGCGGTATCTTCATTTGTAGATGCACTGTCGTCTGCTGCAACCGGTGCGTCATTCACTGCATTTACCGTAACCGTTACCGTGGCTGTATCCGTACCGCCTTTCCCGTCGCTTACCGTATAGGTAAAGCTGTCATTTCCATTATAATTTGCATCCGGGGTGTAGACGATCCGGCCCGCGTTGATTGCTGCCGTCCCATTTGACGGGGTTCCCACACTTGAGATACTCAAGGTATCGCCGTCCATATCCGTATCGTTTGCACGCACATCGATGGTCACTGCCGTATCTTCACTGGTGGTTGCCGTGTCGTTTGCCGCTACCGGTGCATCGTTTACCGCATTTACCGTAACCGTTACGGTTGCCGTATCCGTGCCGCCTTTCCCGTCGCTTACCGTATAGGTAAAGCTATCATTTCCATTATAA
>JAFGQK010000243.1 GCA_016935735.1 Spirochaetales bacterium
AAAGGGGTAAAGTTCCTTCCTGCATTGCTTTTTTAAGAAAAAAAAAATTTTTTACTGTTTCAGGCAGGTGTGAAACGCAGGCTTTTTTAGACAGCCCCTTTTTCACCTGTGAAGAAAAGAATTCCGGTGTTAATAAATGATACATCATTACTTTACTCATTTATATCCTGTAATATTCATTAACTTTCCGGATTATGTAATACCGGATGATCCGTTTCCCTTCCGTGTCTCTTCCGTGGTAAAATTTCGTTTATACCAGAAGATAAACTATAGTTGCGGTGGTATTTGTATTGCTTTTGTGTATTATTCAGATTAATAATCCGGTTGATCCTCGTGTGGACAGTGATTGGGGTGAAAATTTTTCATTTTGGGCAGGTGATGTCTGTATAGCGGTATTGTAACCGGTTTTCCAGGGTAAAGAAATTTTCTTTTTGGGGTTTAAACTATGAATGAGTTCCTGAATTTCGTTGTGAATTCTATACAGTTATTTCGCTTCCTACAAGAAAAATCCGGCCTGTCGGTTTATAATGGTTACATGATGATAAAAAAAGTATGAGATCGATAATTTCATCGATTGTACACATTTTATCGCCAAAGGTCTTATCAACAATTTTATACTTTTCCTTTAATTTTTTCAATAATCCTGTACCTTCGATTGCTCCCAGGGCCATGGTATTTATTTGTATATCGTAATTTTCAACCTCTTTAGCCAGGGCTTTCGTTAATCCGATTATTCCTGCTTTTGATGCAGAATAACCGGTTGCACCGATCATGCTTTTTAACGATAAAACAGAACCAATATTTATGATTCTGCCGGAATTATTTTTTACCATATGTTTTAATACAGATTTGATACAAAAGAACGTTCCGGATAGATTGACCCGTAATACATCATACCAGTCTTCTTCCTTTGTTGAAATGAGAAATCCAAATCGTAATATACCGGCATTATTTATTAAAATATCAATATTCCCATCTTCGTGAATAATATCCTCGACTATTTGAATGCAGGCGGACTCGTGTGAAATGTCGGCTTTCTTTCCTGTTATATTTCCGGAAAAATCCTTTAACTCTTCTTTTAAAGAATAAAATTCATCTTCGTAATGTATATAATTTACATATACTTTTGCACCTGACAGAACAAGTACTTTAGAAATTTCTCTTCCAATACCGGTATTACCGCCGGTTATTAGAACTACTTTTCCCGATAATCCCGATTTTTCCATTAACAGGACATCCCCCCATCCATAGAGATAACCTGCCCGGTAATAAAACCGGAATCCCTTGCCTCCAGAAAATTGATAATTCCCAGTAATTCTTCCGGCGTTCCTCCCCTATTAATTGGAATATGGGAGAGTAGTTCCTTATCATAATAAATATTTTTATAGCTTATAAAACCACAGACAATTCCATTAATCAATATATTGTACCGTGCGAGTTCCCTGGCAGCGGTTGAAATAAGGGCTTTTAAAGCGTAATTAAGGGTGGAAGCGATAAAAGATCCTTTTTCCAATAATGCATCGATTGCAGAAAGAAGGATAACGATCCTCCCATAACGGAAACGGCTCATATTTTTTGAAAAATATTTAATATAACGGTATGTTTCCATAATAGGCCGTTCAACAAGTTCATTCCATTTTATTTGATTAATTTGCTCTAAAATAACTGATTGAAAATTATATTGTATAACACCAGGATCTAAAACAAGCAGATCGACCCTCTTATTCTTTAGGAAAAAATCATTTATCGTATTTTCCCAATTATTTTCGGATAAAACGATATGCTCTTTAAAGGGATTGTCGCCGGTAATTTCCTCCCCCAGGTAGAATATATTTCTATTTTCTATTCGTTTCCCCAACTCTAAAATAGTGTTACTGTATTTTCCGGCAAATACTGTCGTCTTAACCCGATTTTCTGATGACATTATGAACCGCTTTTTTTATAAGTGTAAGGGCGGTATCCAGCGATTCCCGCTTACAGATAAAAGGAGGAAATATGAGCATGCAATTACCTGCAAAATGTGCCCAGAGGCCATACATATAACAGGTCGAAATGAATCTGAGCATCGTTGCTTTATTTAAGGGGATTTTATTTTTCTGATCTTCGACGAATTCAATGCCAAACATCATTCCAATTCCTCTTACATCCCCGACAATCGGTATGTTTTTTAATTCAAGTAATTGTTTTAAAAAATATTCTCCCTCTCCTTTAACTTTATTAACCAGATCTTCCTGTTGAATAATAGTGATCGTTTCAATGGCAGCGGTACATCCCACCGGGTGGCCAAAGTATGTCGAGCCATGATTAAACCGTTTTTCATCATCACCTAAAAATTCCTGCCATATTTCATCCTTGACCAGGGTGGCTCCAATGGGAAAGTATCCATTTGACAGAGCCTTCCCAAGGGCAACCATATCCGGTGTATGTTTCAGATGCTCAAATGCAAACATTTTCCCTGTTCTGCCGAAACCGGTGGTCACTTCGTCAAACATAATCAAAATCTGATATTTTTTACAGGTATCGAATATAATGTCATAATATTCAGCCGGTGGTATGATTATTCCACCCATTCCCATTACGGGTTCCATCAAAAACAGGGCAATGGTATCTTCCCCCTGCTTTTTAATTTCCTTTTCCAGAAAACGTGCGCATTCAATATTACAGGCAGGATATGTTTTGTTATAAGGACATCGGTAACAATATGGTTGGGGAATCTGGATAAAGCCTTCGGGTATGGGTTTGAAATATTTTTTATCCTCTTCAAAACCCGATGCTGCCATAGCCCCATAGGAAACACCATGGTAGGAATTAATCAGGGAAATAACCTTATTCTTTTTCGTATTTTTTAACCCGGAATATTGCCGTGCTATCTTGATTCCTGCCTCAACGGAATCGGAACCATTACAGGTAAGAAATACCTTTTTTAATTTATCCTGGCAGGTATTCGTCAATTTCTTTGTTAATTCCAGGGCTTTTGAGTTCGATGCCCTGAATGGGCTTGAGAAATCGAGTTGCATATATTGTTTATTGATAGCTTCTATAATTGTGCGCTGATTATGCCCCAGGCATACATTCCACATCGAAGAACTCATATCCAGATATCTTTTCTGGTTTGTATCATAAAGGTAAATACCTTCTGCCTTATCGATAATTATTGGTGACCGTTGTAAAAATGCTTCCATTTGTGTGAATGGATTCCACCAGCAATAGTCCTCCTTTGTGGTTTTTTTCATTTCGTTTTCTCCTTTTTTGTTTTCTGCATATATTCAATTGTTTTCTCTATATTATCCTGCTTTTGAGCAAAGCAACTTAGCGATTCTACATGATCGATTTCTGTGTAAAATTCTTTCCAGAGATACAAAAAGCCGGATTGAAGTTTATCCTCGGTTATTCGCCTGGGTTTGAAAACGACATTGGAACAATTGTATTCATTCCATCTCGTATGTATTATCCGGTTCTCATTCTTTAATGTGTACCATAAAGGGGTATTGGGAAACGGGGTGACGATAAAGAATTCAGAGGTAACGATATGTGCCTTTTTACAAAAATCCAGGATAGCATCAAACACGGACTCATCATCCTCATCGAATCCTATCCCAAATGCCGCATATAAACGGATACCTTCATTTTGAATCCGGTCAATTATATTTTTTCCATACTCTATAACTTTTCTGTCGTTTTTATAGATTCCTCTTGATATTGGATCGAAACCGAATGTCACATAAATGCTTTTTGTACCGGCTCCGGCAAGAAGTTGCAAGAAATCCGGTTTTGCATTAAATATAAGGGAACTTGTTAAAAAGATCTTATTTTTATAGGGGAGTATTTTAGTGAACAATTCTTTTGTATATTCAGCAATACTCTTGCTATTAAACATTATAATATCTTCGATTATATAAAATTCCTCCCCGGATAATTCACTGATTTCTTCTACCAGGGAATCCATATTCTTTAACCGGATATTCCTTCCATATATTCCCGGGATATTGCAATAAGGACAATCACGCGGGCAGCCGCGTGCGACCTGGACAAGGGATGCGTGCCAATCGTAATTTTCCTTTATTTTATAGACATTTCTTGCCGGCTTTACCCAATTTGATGGCGGTGCAAGTACCGGTCCGTATATTTTCTTTAATGAATTGTTTCTTGCATCATCGAGAATATCCTTCCAGACGATTTCTGCTTCACCGATACAGATGGAATCACAATGTAATGCTGCATCTTCGGGAATCATTGAAGGATGCATACCCCCCATAATAACCTTGACTTTTCTTTCTTTAAATTTATCTCCGATTCTATAGGCAGATTCCGCCTGTGGTGTAAAGAAACTGATAGCAACTAAATCAACATCTTCATTATAATCGATCTCTTCAAGATTTTCATCGATGATCTTCCATTCAATATCCGGGGGTGTTAATGCAATAAGTATCTGTATTCCCAGGGCAGGGGGCATTCTATATTCCCACAAACTGGCTATCCGGGGAAAATTGAAAAGTTCTGCATATACCTTTTTCAGGTAACGCTCGAATTTTGGATATACAAACAAAATTTTCATGTTAATTTGTATAAATAGCTATTATCCTTCCGAGATATACTTTCGAATTACACACTCATTATACCTGATAACACCACTATTATCAATATCTTTTTTGTTTTTTTAAAAACGTAAGGCGAGAGTTCCCTGAAATGACACACAGGTAACGCCCCTTTTACCTTTATTTCTTACTATTATTGTAGTATAATTGTTCAATTACGGTCATTCCTGACATTTTTACAATAGAAATTACAGAAGCAATGACAGGTACGAATAATGCTATTGTTCCCGATATGACAATATTTGAAGAAACAATCATAATTTTTGCATAAAATCCTGAACTGGCCCCGGGTGGTGGCGGATTATAGATACCGCCGGTTTTAGCGATTATCCAGGTAATGATATATGAAATTAGAATTCCAAGGGCAAACCCGATTATTCCAATAAACAGGGCTTCCAGGATAAATATTTTAAAAACTCTTTTTTTATTTACACCAAAACTCCGCATTGTACCGATTTCATTAAATCGTTCCAATACCGCCATCACCATTGTATTTAAAGTGGTAAAAAAGGAAACAATACAAACAATAAATAGAATTATTCGAAAATACCCCTGGTAATACTCAACAACACTTCTATAATAGCCAGACCGTTCATACCAGCTTGTAATTTCCAGATCCCAGGATTTCTCTGCTGCTACCTGTTTTAAATATTTTATAAAAGTATCTGTTATTTCTGTTTTATCGAGTAAAACAACAATCTCCTGAATATCCGTTAAAGTAACGAGTTCCTGGGCAAGATACATATGCATTTTTACTAAAATGCTGTCATATTCACTGGAGAATGAGCCGGTAATCCCCCCTACCTTTACTTTTATTGCATTCTGGAATCCATCGGCGGTGATTGTCGTAAGAATTACATACTGGTCTACCCCTATATCCAGGGATTTTGCCAGGGCATTGCCTATTTCGATTTCATTCGCCTGCTTTTCATTTAATTCTTTTCCGACTCTTTTCAATATAAAAGTATTGATTAAACTTTCATTTTTGGGTATAACGCCGCGAATTTTAACCGGTTTTGTTTTTCCGTCCAGGGTACTGAGTACTCCCCAGAATTGGACCCGCGGTGATATTATTTTTACTCTTTTATCCATTTTCAGGAAATCTATAATCTCGTCCGCGTTTGTTATGACGTTCCGGAAAGGTTCTATTTCTTCATTTTCCAGAAAACCCTTTTTATATATCTGTACATGTGCATACTGACTATTTATAAGACTTTCCCGGAGACCGTAGTAATTAAATTCATAATACCCGCCAATGATAATGATTGAACAAATTCCCGCAACAATACAGGCTATTGTAATGAATGTCCTTCTTTTGTTTCTAAAAATATTTCTAAATGCAATTTTTATATCGATCATTTTCCGGCTAACTTATAAATTGAATTTGTAATTCAAAAGAATATTTATAAATGCATCATTCGGCGCAAAAGAGAATTCGGAATTATTGCAGGAATAGAGATTATTGAAAACGATTAACGAGATACGTGCGTTATCAAAACTGAATACCATTGTTAAGTAATTCTGGATACCGAAAGGCAAAGAAAAGAACAGCGTATCTTCAAAATTCAGATGATCAAAGAACTTGTCGTTTTGTCTTATATGTAATCCTGCGTAAAATCCTGACATATCATTATAGAGAAAATGATTTACGGCCATATCCAGATAATAGAGTTTTAATTCCGAATATGGCTCTGCGAATTCGTCAATTTCCTCCAGACACTGGTTATAATCATCCCAATCCTGCTGGGTAAAGCCGTCACCATTATAATAGAACTCTCCTATCATTGTCCAGTCAATAAAATCCGGGGTATAATTAATTCCAAAGAGAAGCTGGGGATACGGGGCATCCAGGTTATACAATTCAAAATCCATTTCACTGTTTTTTCGTATTCTCCGGATATAATTATCGAAATTCATCACTGCTTCCACATAGAATATCAATCCGTCTGTTAGCTGGACAGAGTAATTGATACCTGTCTTTATATCTTTCTCCATAAAGAAAAGTAAAGTGAGGATATGTGAGTCAAAAGATGCACTGCTTTTAAAAAGAAAAAAATCATCGAATGAATCCATTGTTTCATCATCATCATAATCATCCGGAATAAAACTCCTGTTGGGGGCATAGAGTAACTCAAAAGAAAAAAGATTGTAGAACAAATAACAATCCACCAGATATTTACTATAACCGGTTTTATTCTTCAGGAAATTGGTTGGCTTCCATATATACCCCACGCCATATTCGGGTAATACCTTGCCCACCTGGAGTACGACCGTACCGTCAAAAAGAAAAAAATCAACGTATAATTTTTTCAGATAAAAATGATAGTAATCATTGAAATCCCCTGTTTTATACACATCGGTTATATCTTCTCCTGTAACACTATCTTCCAGCATAAAAAAAGAAAGATCATAATCTATGGTAAACATCATAAAAGAAGAAATGCTTATGGTCCATAGATTATTAATAACCGTTTTATCACTCCATAACTCGAATTCAAGCACATTGCCGGGATTAAGGGGATTATCCGTATTAATAAAATTGTAGAAAAACGAGTTCGTAATGCCAAAGCTAATAGAATTTACAATATCTATTTCTTCGCAATATACATGCAAGGCTATACATAATATAATGACAATAACTATTTTTTCTCTCATCCCGGTAAATTAGTCTTTTAAATTCAAGAATTTCATATAATCTTTATTAAAGTATGTAGCAGGTAATTTCCTGGCTGCAAAATTATCCAGGTGAACTATGCTTTTTTCCTGCGTTAATTCATTTATTATCTCAAATCTGGTTAAAAGTTCTTTTTCTTTAATAAATGTATATTCCAGATAGTTTATTGTTTTTAACAGTATATTCGTTTTAGAATAACATTCAGCCTTGATCGCTTTATAATTCTTACTGTTTATAGTAAGGACCATTTTTTCATACGTAAAACCGGTGTTCGGAAGGGCTTCCAGATTCAGGACCAGCTGTTCATTGTTATCGGTAATGGAGGTCACGGAATATAAATCGGAAAAAACAATTCGTGAAATATCCCCCGATGACGCAGAACCCATAATCATTTGCCGCGGCGATATTCTTATCGGGGAATTCATGCCTTTTTCAAAAAACCAGAAATAATTGTTCAGCATTAAATAATACTGTCCGAGATTTCTCGATGGGCTTAAGAAACTGCAGAGAACCTTTTGAGTATTATGAACATATACCCGGATGGTATAGAGTTCCTTCTTCCCATCGTCCGTATACTCCGTGAAGTCCATGGAAAAGTTTTCCGGCAAGTAATTTCTGTATTCATCTACCTTTGTCAGGATTTCCTTCCCATTATTTTCCGGATATATTCCATTTATAAAAACCACTATAAATGTCACTATTAATAATTTCTTTATCATTTCCATAATCACTCCCTGTCACCAATATATCACTATATGTGACCTAATTCATCAATAATCGTTAAAGAAGTTATTTTTAACGTGGAAATAAAAGATGACAATACACTTACCCCGGTTGCTATTATAAAAGAGATGAAGAGAGGAACCAGCGAGATATTAATTATTGCATAAAAGCCCTTTTCTTCCGTGGGTGGCGGGGGTATATAAATGCCGCCAATCGAATTTATGATTGTCGAGCCGGAAACCGCTATGAAAATTCCGAATGCATAGCCAAACAACCCTAAAAAGAATCCTTCATAAATAAATAAAACAATCAGGTGACGGATACTCATTCCAAATGAACGCAAAGTACCCATCTCTTTCACACGCTCCATAATAGCCATGGTAATGGTATTTGCAATGGAAAAGAATATCGTGATCATAATCACCATCAATATAAAGTAGTAATTGTTCATGTAAACATTCTGAACTTCTTCGAAATATGAGCCACTTTCATTATAGAGAGAGACTTTCAAATCCAGTCCCCTCTTTTTTATTATTTCGCCTATCCTGTTTTTTATTGCATCGGTATCTTTATTTTCCTTCAAAAACACATGCATACTGTGTAATTTATTTGTATCCAGTAATGTTTGTACAGGCTTTAATGGCATTTTAATATACACCCGGTCCAATTCTTCCGATACAGTAGTAATAACATCTGTTACGGTAAAGGAAATTCCCTTGACAATATCTGTTTGAACAAGAAGATTTATGATATCTCCTCTGCCAACGCCAAGGTTCCTGGCAAGTATTTTTCCAATATGCACACCGCTGGTTTCACTTTCCGTGGATAATGGCGTTTTGCCATGTAAAAGGATAGCATTAATCATGTTTTCCCGTTCAAACACAACTGCATCACCCTGGAAAATAGCGGTTTTTTCGTCGAATCCGGCAAGCCCGCTTATTACCAGCCGGGGGGTAACCATCGATACATTGTTACAATTCAGGATATCCTTCTCCAATCCATCATAATCCGTGCACTCCCACATCTCCTGGGAAAAATCGCCGCTGCTTTCACCGGAAGCTTTTTTATATATTTTAATATGTCCCTGCTCTGCTATAACCTCATTTTCAACACTCCTGAAAAGATAATCATAAAAACCGCCTATTACAATAAGAACGGCACTGCAGATACCGGTCGTGAGTAAAATCGATATGGATCTGAATCGATTCCTGAATATATTTCTAAAAGCATGTTTTAAAAACAATACTTTCATGATTGATCCTTGATGAGTTTGCCATCCTGTAAATGAATAATGCGTTCTGCGTTTTTCATGATAGTCGGATCATGAGTGGAAAACACAAAGGTCGTTGAATATTTTTCGTTCATACTCTTCATGATATTCATGATAATATCACCGGTTTTATGGTCAAGATTTGCGGTCGGTTCATCTGCAAATACAATACTCGGTGAATTTATTAAAGCCCTCGCTATTGCAACCCTCTGTCTCTCCCCCCCGGAAAGCTGGTTCGGTCTTTTCTTTATTTTATCCAGCATTTTAATTTCTTCGAGAAGCAAAAATATTCTTTCTTTATTTTTCCTGTCTTTTGAATAGATTAAACAAGGGTATTCTATATTCTCGTATACATTTAATACGGGTATCAAATTGAAGGTCTGGAAAATGAATCCGATATGCTTGTTTCTCATTTTCGATAACCTGTCATCATCGAGCTTATGAATATCGTAATCCAGAAGTTTCACGCTTCCTGTTGATGGTTTATCGAGCCCGGCCAATATATGAAGCAGTGTTGATTTTCCGCTTCCCGAAGGACCTGCTATGGCAATAAATTCTGCCTTTTTAATGCTCAAGGTCACATTTTTTAATGCTTCGATTGTAGACGATCCGAGAGAATAATATTTAGAAACATTGTCGCATATCAATATATTTTCATTGTCACTATTGTTCACTGGTTATTACTGCCACTCTCTTTCAATTTTTGAATTGCCTTATCATATTCTTTATAAATCGGTTTTTCCCTGTCTGGTATATGATGTTGAAGGCTTTCATATTTCTTTTCCAGGAAATCAAGATCTTTGTATTCCAGGGCAATGGAAATATAGGCAGAATAAACATAGCTTATTTCATCTTCACGAAGATCCCATTTCCCGTTAGCAGCATTTTCTATACAAAGATCCAGGGCTTCCTCTGCTATTGATCGTGCATCTAAAATAGCCGGAAAATTTGAATATGTTATGCCTTTAATGAAATATACTGTTTTATTATCCGGATATTCATCTGAAAGCTCATCGAATTTAATCATTCCCTTTTTAATCCAGAATAATTGATCTTCGATTTTTTTTGAATTCCCGGCTTCCATACACATGGCACTTGCATAATAAGTCTGGAAAGCAGGGTTATCCTCAAAGCTTTCTTCATATTTTTCATATAGTTCAATAAATTTCTTAGATTTATTTAAATCGAAATATTTTAAAAGCAGGTTTTCCACAAGATCATGATTATCCGGGGAATTTGCAAGTTGTTTTTCAAGTTCTCGCGTTTCAAGTTCCAGATCACTCATCTTTCCTGTACAGTGCAGAAAAGCAAAAATCATAATGAGCGTGAAAATAATGGATATATGAGTAGTATAGCGGGTATTTTTCATAACATGTTACTCCTCAAAGATTTCCAATACGTTATCGAATCTTTTTATTAAATAAAGATCATTGGTAAGTTCTTTTCCTTTTATTGCATATTTATAAGCTAATTCAAGCTTCTTTTCTTTAATAAGGTAAAGGGCCTGGTAGAGGAAAATATATGCAGGGTCATATTCATTCCTGAATACCTCCGGTTTTTTTCTGTATACTTTAAGCAAATATTCCAGGTCTTTTTTTACACATTCTCCCCGTTCAAAAGAATCCGGTAATTCATATGAGTTTTGTATTCTAATCATTCGAATAAGGACATTATCCGGCTCTTCCCCTGTCGCTTCATCTATTAATTTCATTCCTTTTGAAACGGCATCGATTTTCACTATAGGATTTACTGAATCCCGTGCCACGAGAGTCCACGCAGAGCCGAGGTATGCTTTTATTACCGGGACTTTCTTTATTGCATATGCTTTCTCCAATAATGTTACAGCCTGCCCGGAAACCTGTTCTTTATATTCTGCTGCAATGTCGTGATAGAGGACCCCGAGTTTATAGAGAATTTCGTAATTTTCCGGGTCTTTTTCCAATTGGGTTTCGACAGTTTTTATTTCTTCCAGAAATGCTTCCAAGGTTTTCATACTTGTGTATTCGGCGAATACACTACATGAAAACAAAAGAAACAACAGAAGAAATAAAATCTTTTTTCCCCCCATAATCCAATCCTTTTTAATAAATAGTTTGAGAAACAGTTAAAATGAAAGTCGGTTTTGTTTCAGGAAGAATCGACATGCCATATCCCAGGGTTAAATAAATATTGACCGGCATGGAAAAATAGCTGTGAATCCCGCCGCCGGCAGCGAATTCAATGTCTTCGAAAGCGAATTCTTCGTTATTCTGACACATCTTCCCTGCATCGGCAAACAGGAATGGTGAAAAATACAATTTTAATAATCCTAAATTGAATGATAAGATATCATCGATTACTATGTCAAAACTCAAAAGGTTAAAATAATCCCCGAGGACTGTATCCGAAACACCACGGTAATGATTATAAAAATTGTACTGTAAATACGGATAAGCAGAAAGGGTATTATACCCTGCAAAATCCCGTAAAATGAGTGTTAAATTCGGATGAATATTCAAATATACGTTTATATTGCCACTCAGCTTGAAGAAGCTTTCAGATGTCTCCATAAATGAATGAATATAATAAGCCATTATATTCATTTTAAATCCTATTAAATTTGAACTATAAGGCTTATTAAAATCGAATTCGATTTCCGGCCCTGTATATAAAAAGAATTTACTCTCCTCCATGCCAAGCTGCTCTTTGATTTCTTCCGGTATATCAAATTCAAAATCCGGATATAAAAAATAATTTTCAAGGAACGAATAGTACCTGCATTCAAATAAAAGACTTAATGTAATCGTATCGGTCATGTTTATTCCCGGCCTGAATGTTCCTTTTATAATATCTTTTATATATGAATTATCTTCCTCTACAAGGGAAATGGAATGAGAGATACCAACATCATAGTTGAATTGAGAAAATAAAAAACAGGGATCGGTGAAACTTACCCCCTGGGTATTCAGACCCGCAATGCCATTGACGATTTTCCCGGAGCTAAAAAGATTGTTATATCCTATATAAATATCCCATGGCTGGAAAAAAAAGGAATACCAGAAGCCATCGGACAATTCCACGACAATAGTACGGAAGTGAGGATCTTCAATCGCAGGCAACAGGTAAATATTAACATTATAAAAATAATTCATCGATACAAGTTTTTCCTGGCTTTTATTGATAAGCATTTTTAATTTTCTAAGGGTTAATGTCTTTCCCGGTTTAATGAAAAGCAATGTTTCAATCCATTTCGGATTGATATTTTCACTCACAACGTACTTAATCCTCCTGATAGTCACTTCCATTTCCGGATTTTCTTCTTCCTGCGCATTTTCATCTTCAATAAATTCATAAAAATCTTCTTCCGTATCCGTGGATTCACAGAATAAAGAGGAGGAACTCAAGAAAAGTAGTAAAAATATACTTATAATACTTGCATATCGATTCATTTGCTTATTTTGATTTCTACATTTTACCAGATTTATTATTCAATGTATATACCAGATAAAAAAGGTTGTCAAGGGAATTTATAAAATTTTGTAACTACTCAACTGGTATAGCCGCTCTTGTAAAAAAAGAATTAAACCCTATAGCGTCACGTTATAAAATTTATAAGGAAACCAGGAATCCAGGAAAAATATATTTACAATGTTCACTATTGCTGTGACCGCTATTCATTGAATCAATATTAAGAAATGGGCAGAGCTTGAGGAGAAGCACAGCGTTGGCTACGCCCACAACCCAAATCAAGAGAAGCAGGAAATAATTTATACCTGTAATTACATCAGATCCAGAAAGGATC
>JAFGQK010000244.1 GCA_016935735.1 Spirochaetales bacterium
CCCATAGTAATACAGTCTTTCAGGATTTGAGGCCCCTTCCTGTATGGAAGGGGCCTGGATCAATTTCTACGGAATCCCATGTTTTAGCAGTAATCCATGGAGAAGTTCCCCGGTCTTCTTCGGAATATGAAATATGATTATCCTGAATTAAAATATCAGAAGGTTCTTTCTTATAAGTAAAATTAATTGTGCAATTGTATATTTGGTAGTTTGTAATATGTATGCTGGAAGAGGGAAGCTTTCTGTCCAGCTTTACCATTGCCCCGGCGGTGTCGCCTTTTTTTAACACGGCGATGGTTTTCCCTTCCCTGCTCGCATTCACCTCGTCCTTGCGGATGATATAAACATTCTCAAAATTGCCGCCTTCTGTGATAAGGGTTAAGGCAGCAAAAGCTTTCTGAATAGTTGTGGACAGCCAGAAAGCTGACTTAACCAGGAATTACTTCAATATAAATCGTAAAATTATAGAGAAAAATCAAGAAAAATAGTGGGTTAACTTTTTTTGAGGAAAAAGGTGAAAAATGGGCAAAGAAAATAAAGCGAAGCAAGGGGACAACAGACCCCCGGTTGCCGTGGGGAAAAGACTATTTTATAATTTCAACACTGCCTGTCAGTCTGATATCCAACGAAGAAGCACCGGCCATTATATGGGAAATGCCCGGCTTCACGAGGAAACTCCCGCTGCTTACATCATAATACGATAATTCCGATACAGGCAATGTGAATGCAATCTCTTTTGTTTCACCCGGCAGGATCGTTACACGCTTGAAACGCTTCAGTTCCTTTGAAGGCATGATCTCACCTTTCACTGTTTTTTTGACATAGATCTGTATAACTTCATCGCCTTTTAAATCACCGCTGTTCCGGATTTCAAGTTTTATATTGAGCGTTCCTCCAGGTTTTGATTCAGCCGGGGAAATAGTCAACCCGCTGTATTCAAACTTTGTATAACTCAAGCCGTGACCGAACGGAAAGAGCGGTTTGTTCTTTATGTACATATAAGTCCTGCCTTTTCGGATATCATAATCATTAAAATCAGGCAGCTCTTTCACTGATGAATAAAAAGTCATTGGCAGACGACCGGCAGGATTGTAGTCACCGAAAAGGACATCGGCGATAGCGTTGCCTCCTTCGTCACCCGGATACCATGCTTCAAGGATTGACGGAATATTCTCTTTTATCCAGTTTATGGTGAGCGGATTTCCATTTATCAGTACTACGACTACATTCGGATTTACCTTATAAATTTCTTTCAGCAGGTCCAGCTGGTTTTCCGGCAGGTTCATGTCTTCAAGGTCGTTACCTTCCTCTGAATAACTTAAGTCAAGTCCTGCTGCAAAAACGACGACATCACATTTTTTTGCACTCTCAACAGCTTTTAAGATTGCATCAGGTGAAATCTCATATACTGCAGCTTCCAATTGAGCGACTGCACCTCCACCCGCTTCAAAATATTCCATCCTTAAGCTGTATTTGGTCCCGGCTTGCAGTTTGATTGAAGCTGAATTCGAAGCAGGTGCACGAACGCCCCAGTATTCGATCAGCATTCCATTATTGATGAACAATCTCACTCCATCATCCGATGTGGCTTTAAACCAGTATGTCCCGGTTTTCTTCGGGACAATGTACGCTGTCCAGCGCGCTGAAAAATTGTCATTATTTACCCGGTTACCGGGCGAACCCCCGAGCCAGTCAAAATCTATCTTTTTGTCGTACCTAAGCAGGACAGGCTCACCTTCAAGCTCCCTGTTATTGAAAAATTCAGCCCTGAAAGTACTTTTTTTCGATGCTGAATTTCTTATATCGAACATCCCGTCAAGTGAACTTGAAAATTTTATCTTTTTTATCATCTCTGACTGCAGTTCACAGCCTTTGGAATATTCAACTTGAATACCTCCCTGGTCCGATGCTTTATTCCTGATTCCCTCAAGCAATGAGACCGGTTTATATGGATTGCCGGAATAATTGCCGATCTGGCATACATCAGCATTAGGCCCGATTACCGCGATTGCCTTTATATTTTTCTTGTCCAGCGGCAATAGGTTTTTATCATTTTTTAGAAGCACTAACGACTCCCGGGCTGTCTGGCGGGAGAGTTCGCGGTTCTTTTCCAGGTCAACTTTATCATTGCCATTATTATTCCCGTCCGGAATCTCCCATCTTAATTGGCACACCGCACCTCCACCTGCTTCATAATATTCCATTCTGACCGGGTATCTTTTGCCGGCGCTTAATTCAATTTTACCATTATTTTGCTTAAGTGGGTGTTCGTACCAATCATCTATGAGTAACTTACCGTTAATCCATAGCCGTATCCCATCATCCGTATGAGTGATAAAAGAGAATTCACCGGTCCTGTCAGGTTGTATCTCGCCTGTCCACCTGACACTGAAATTATCTTTATTAATACCTTCGGCAGGCGATCCTTCACCCCAGTTAAAAATGATCTTCTGGTCTGTTCTTTCAAGCATCTTTTTCTCAAAATTTTTGCCGTTAAAATATTCGGCTGTAAGACCGTGATCTTTTCCCCCGGTATCATAGAGAAATGAAGGTTCGATAGCTTTTCCCTGCTGGTAAAACCGGATATTTGAATAAGGGACAATCTCTTCCGGATCGAATTCTCCCAACCGGAACCGTGCTGTGAATAAATTTATCAGGGCTTTATCAATATCCTTTTCTGTTATAAGGTTCTGTTCCAATGCCGCTTTGAGTGCTCTCTGGTAGGTACTCCCGCAATTCAGATCAGTGCCTGAAAGAAGTGCCATTGCAGAGGCTTCGGCTTCTGAGTTTGCGTAATGGTGAGTCCACAATATATTCCCCACTGCTCCGCAATCTGAAACCACGTAGCCGTTGAAGCCCCATTCGTTACGCAGGATATCTGTCAGCAACCGCTTATTCGCACAGCAGGGTATCCGGTTGAACGCGTTATACGCACACATTATCGAAAACGCCTTGCCTTCCTGAATGCACGCTTTGAAATGGGGTAAATAGTATTCATATAAAAGGCGGTCATCGATATCAGCAGAAGTTGTCATACGGTCATATTCCGTATTATTCAGCGCGTAGTGTTTGGGTGTTGCCACTGTTTTTAAATACTTACGGTCATCACCCTGTAATCCCTTTACAAATGCCACACCGATCCGGGATACGAGATACGGGTCTTCACCGTACCCTTCCTGTGTTCGTCCCCATCTCGGATCCCGTCCTATATTCACAACAGGACTCCAGTAAGTAAGTCCCTTGCCGAATTTTACATTGCATGCACGCGCTTCGTCGGAAATGGCAGAAGCGACTTTCTGGATCAGCCCCGGATTCCAGGTACCTGCAAGTCCGATAGCCTGCGGAAATACAGTTACCCGTGTATCCCATGTCATTACCCCGTGCAGCCCTTCGTTCCACCAATTGTATGACCGGATTTTCAATCGTGGTATTGCAGGTGCCTTGTTTCCCATCTGTGAAATTTTTTCATCGATTGTCATCCTTGATATCAGGTCGCAGACCCGTTTTTCAACAGGCAGTTTATGATCCAGGTACAATAATTCCGTTTCTTGTGATTGTACCTGCAAAATAATTATTAAAAATATGAAGACTATAATATAATTGAATTTTATGACCATTCTTGACATTAAATCTGATATAACCTGATTTGTCAACAAACCAGGGTGTGAGGAGCAAAGATTATTGAAGATTCTCTACCAGATATCAAAGAATGCTTACCTGCCGACAAGGAAAGAAAATCAGCGGAATTTGGTTTTCAGGAGATCAATTTTTATCTTCTAAATAGCTTCTGGACGTTTTTTTATAAAAAAAAGCATTTGTCATTTGATTTTTCTCTCGGGAGGGTTTGCAAGGATTTATAACTTTTACTATCATTTATGATGATGTCCTTCTCCTTCATGATCACGCTGGTAAGGGAAAATGGGACAAAGTATCCGGGTTACCCGTAAAATTGACGGTGTTTACTGGCTTGATATACCCGAATGCGATATTACTTTCCGATGTCTCAAGCCAGAACGGGAGTTTTTCCAATTTAGCAGAATTTCCCATTCTGCAGATGCTTTACCGGCAGGGTATGATACTTCCCAATCATCCAAATAATACAGGATTGAAACCTGTCCTTATCGGTACATCCACCCAGATTCTTGCCCAGAGTGAATATATTTACCATGAGAATTACCAGATCGATAAAAAGGGAATTATTTCCACAGGTATACCTGAAGATGTTGCAGAAGAAATATAACGGGTACAGTTTGGGTATATTATTTCTGATAAATTTACTTGAAAAAGCTCTCATCGGGGGTATAATTTAATATAATGAAAACAATAATAACAATCAGCGTATTTATTATGATATTCTTATTTATTACCGGGTGTGATGATAAAGATGGTAGTGTAGATAGAGATGATAGTGCTCAATGCGTGGAGATTTCGCAGGATGGAAGTCTTCAGAATCCTGCATGGTCGCCTGATAGTGATTCTCTTGTTTTTACCAGGTTCAGGAATGGATACAATGAGGAACCGGCCGATCTTTTTATTATCTCACTGGATAATAACTCCGAACATACTCTTGTTTCGGATGGGAGCGGTAATGTAAATCTGCCCGGTTCTGTGTGGAATGCGGCTATCCATAAAATACTTTTTTCTTCATCCCGGGATCCGCATGACGAAATCTATATGATTGATGATGAAGGAAATCCGGGAGCTGAAGAACAGGTTACAGACAGAACGGAGTTAGTTGCCTATGAACCTTCCTTTTCCCCGGATGGTGCGTGGATTGTTTTTGAATCCCATGAACTCGATGTTGAAGATAACGGGATTATAACGAAATTTCAGAGAGGAGTTCCTGGATCCTATGTAGAGTTGACCGGTGAAAGCGATGACTGCCGCCAACCCAACTGGTCTCCCGCAGGGGATCTGATTCTGTATCAGAAATATGAAAGCGGGCAGTGGGACATATGGACCATGGAACCGGACGGTAACAATAAAACAAAAGTAACGGACGGACCGGGAGACAAAACCGATGCTTCGTTTTCCCCGGACGGCCAGTGGATTGTCTATAGTTCGGAACAGGGAGAACTCGAGTTCTCCAATATCTATCTAATTCCTGTATCGGGGGGAAGCCCTGTAAGGGTAACGTATTACGAAGGCTACGACGGCGCTCCCTCATGGTCCCCGGACAATACTACCATAGCATTCGAATCTTATCCCGGTGACCCGGATGACTCTTCGGGAACTACCATCTGGATTATCGATGTGCCGGATTTATAATAAAACACATAACAAATTTTAGATGAACCCAGTACCTACTATACAATTGAAGAGGAAAAGGAGCTTTACAACAGCCTGCTGTTTGTTCAGGTAATCATCTTTTTAAGGTGTTTAGTAATAAAATTGCGATATTTATTTTACTATTATATAACCGATGTACCCATTTGCATTGAGATCCGTATTAATAGACAGGTGAGTTAATGCTTTATCTGGTATAATATCTCTTGAAAAAGGATGATAAGCAGGAACGGTAGAAAAGTCACAAACGCACCTATCCGGAGTACCTGAAGGTTACCGAATTTATCCCCAATAAATTCTAATAATAAGCCAGATCCCAAAAAACTAATGTTATACAGTAATGTATAAAACACAACTGTGCTTTCTCCCACGGAAAAGTGATTGATTGCATAATACACGTAAAATGCAGCTCTACATTCTGAAACACTCTGCACTACCTGTGTAATGAGAAATCGCACAAAATTTTTGTCTTTTTGCAATACCGTCCGGAGGATACCGATAAACATTTTCCTAAATGGGAACTGTTCTGCAACCTGGGTAGTAAAAAGTCCGGGAAGGTAATTGCCAATAAAAAGGAGCGCAGGGATAACCAGGCTTTTTATCCTTCCGTGTATAAAAGGGAGGTATATTCTTTTATTTCTCTTTTAATTACGATGTGATGCAGGAGCGACCGGGAAGGGGATGTTCGTGGGTCGAACTACGGCTTGTGCAATACGAATTGGGACTTTCAGTCAAAGAACCTGCAATAGTGCCATCTTCAGGTTTTCTTACGTTATTTTTACGGAAGAACCGAAAACCGGATATGAATTTTTAGAATATAATCAAAACCGGTATAAAAAGTGAAAAGGAGACCGGTCTAATTCCAAAATCCTGGAGGATACGAATAACTGGCATTTAAATAGCTATTATAGAAACGATTTATTTATATATCGTTAGCATAAATAAAACGAGGAGGAGGAGTAATGAAAAAAAGTAATGTAAAGACAAAAACAGGATGTATGATTTTTATACTGCTTATATGCTGCCTGGGGCAGGTATTCGC
>JAFGQK010000245.1 GCA_016935735.1 Spirochaetales bacterium
GGTATAATGTTTTTAGTGAATGCTTATAAAAATTGAGTGGTAAAGATAAAACCGGAATGGGTGGCAGGATGAACCGGAATATACATGGAGAACGTTATTTTAAAGCAGAAGTACTTAAAAAGATTGAAAAAGAGTTTAACAATATTTATATTTTCAGTAAAAAGGCACAAAAAGAAGTGACCGTACCAATTGAAGAATATACAGGAATCAGTTGAATCCAGATAAAGTTAAAAAGTAAGAAATGATTGAATTTTGAAGTAGTGCTGTGTTGAACTACCAGCAATGTAAGCTATAGCCCTCGCTTCGGACCAGAAGAACCCCGGGCTGTCCACAGCCCAGGGTTCTCTGTAGTTTAATTCCTTAAAGCTGAACAATCAATAAATCCTCCACATCCCTTGACATTCATTAGAAATTTTTCTATATTAGGAATATGTCTAATGATATAGCACCAAAAAAGTTGGTAAAACTTTCCGGTAATGAACAGGTGAAAGCGTATGTCCATCCTACGAGAATCACTCTCCTGAAAATGCTTGCACGGGAAAAACGGACCATTTCGAGTATCGCAAAAGAGCTGGGGACTCATCCGGCAAATATTACGCATCATTTCAAGCTTCTTATGAAGACAGGCTTGATTCGTCTTGTTGAGAAACGGGATATCGGCAGGAATATTGAAAAATACTACCGGGCGATCGCTTATGATTTCATTCCCGAACCGGCGGATAAAAGTGAATCCAATAAAAAAGCCCTTGCACTTTCAATTGTAAGAAACGATCTTTCGGTCGCTATTAATACGGTAAAGAATAATGATGCCAGGGAAGTTGTCGCTTTTTTGCAGACTGCACGGCTTAAACGTGACGATGTAAAGAAAATAATTAAACAGCTAAAAGATATGATAAAAAGTTTCAGCAATCATGATTCAGGGGAAGGTACTGCATACAATCTGAATATCAGCCTGTATCCGAACGATATCAATCAGACTACTCAAAAAGAAATTATTGCAAAATAAATAAATCTTGTGGAGGTGTTTTTATGAAATTGTTAGTAACCATTTTCCTCTTCTGTTTAAGCAGCTGTTGTTTATTATTCCCGCCTTATTTAAAAAAGGTTGATAATGTCATTCTTGAAAGGAAAATCGATATAATCCTTAAGGATGATAAATTGCCGGCTATGGCAGCGGCTGTAGTGGAAGGCGGTACCATCCTTGCAAAAGCAGCAACCGGGAATATTGTGTATAAAACAGGTGAACCGGTGGATGTGGAGAAAAGCAGGTTCCATATCGGGTCGACGACAAAAGGGGTCACGGCGACCCTTATTGCGATTCTTGTGGAACAGGGGAAACTTTCCTGGGATACCACGTTAAAAGAACTATTTCCCGATATGGTGATGCGAAAGGAATATGAAAACGCGACGATACATCATTTGCTGACAAGCACTGCCGGGATCGTTCCCATGCAGGATTCGGAAAAAGAACCCTGGGCACCAGTCCTGTGGGAAGATATTCCTTCCAGGTACAGGGATCCTGTGAAACAACGTATTGAACTCACCCGGGCAGCTTTGTCAATGGAACCTGTTGCGGAATTGGGAAAAACCTTTTACTATTCCAATACAGGCTGGGGAATTCTCGGTGCTGTTGCAGAAAAGGTAAGCGGGGTATCTTTCGAGGAATTAATGCAAAAAAAGATATTTGATGTTCTGGGTATGACTCATACAAAAATCGGCGGCTGGCCTGCTTCTTTGGAAGAGCCCAATCAACCACGCGGTCATTACGGGAAGTTGCTTAATCCGTATACAAATGAATATCATTATAAAGAATTAAAGGAACCTTCACCTCAAAACCTGGATGATGAATATGTTTTACCTGCCTGGATGAATCCGGCAGGGGGAATTCATTGTACGATAACAGATTATGCCCTGTTTGCCCGGGACCAGTTACTCGGATTGCAGGGGAAGGGAAAGCTTCTAACAAAAGAATCATATGAAAAAATACATTCGGAATATAAGATGACGAACGTTGACGGCAGGGAAATGATTATGGGGTATGGATTCGGTATGGCATATATCTGCGGCGGAAAACATAAAATAAGTGCAGGAGACGGGAGCGGGGGGACATTCTATGCACGGATACTTGTTTACCCAAAGTTAAACATGGCGTTTGTCTGTTTTACCAACTGCGGAAACGGCGAGAAAGCAATTACAAAACTCATGATGTCACTTGTAGGTGGGATTCTCCTGTAACGCGGGAAGATGCCTTGCAATACGTGTCAGTATCATATGAAAATAATACCGGCACCTTACAGAATTAAAAGGTGCCGGTTTTCTTTACGAATAAGGTGTACAAAAACATCCGTCAATAACTGTTTTTACCCTATCAGTGCTGAAACCCTGCAAGGAATATCAACATGGCAGATGAAAGACAGAACAGGACAAACTGTGCCTTGATAATGAACCTGAGTACGGGAAACTTCACCTTGCTGAACTTGAGGTTTGCCTGGCCGATAAAATACCCGAAAGAAACAGGGATAAACGGTGCCAGGTACCTGAATGCATGGGTCGTGTGATAGGGTGAAGAAAAATGCATCTGGATATAGAACACAATGGACAGGAGAAAATTCACGAGCATAATATGCATATTCCCTTTATAATCTTCCTTCTTACTCAGGATAAGATAGAGAAACAGTAATACAAGGTTAAAGAGATAGAAAAACATCAATGCAGTGGCAACATCCTTGAAACCCCATAATGGTAATCTGAATTCGAATGCACTGAACAGGGAGGTTCGTATGAGCTCCATGAATATAAAAACCCTGTCTGCCCCATCCGGGGGAGGAAAGGGCTGTTCTAAAAGCTTATCTATGGATACATAAAAAAGATGGTACGGGTTACTCGGCATAACAGGACCGGTGACCGGGACAGAATAGGAAAGATCCTGTTGAAACAGGATGTAATTGCGGATCTGGTACGACATGCCCAGGGGTAATGCAATAAGCAGGAATATGATTCCCAGTTTTATATAGAGTTTGTAATTTTTACGGTTTTTAAACAATTCGACAAGAAAAACAATACCGCAAAAAGGGAACAGGATAATTGCAGATTTCTTGGACAACATGGCAAGTGCGGTAAAAATAGCCAGGAATACCGTATGTTTTACCGATTTTGTCTTAACCACTTTAACAAGAAAATAAAAACTAATGCAATAGAAAAAAGCCACGGTACAGTCATTATTCAGATAGACAGACATATAGATAAGTGACGGAAGAAAGCAGACAAATGCCATACCAAAAAGGGTCACCTTTTTATCACATTCCAGCAGGTTGAAAATTTTATACGTAAAAATAAGAATTAATGAGGATAAAAATACAAGGTACACCTGTACTGCCCTATACGCATACATTTCTTCCAGATTGCAAAGACGCGCCAGTTTAAATACGATTGCAGAAAGAAAGTAATGCACAGGCGGGTGATATGCCTCATGGGTTCCCACGGGAAGCAGGGGATTCAGGTTATCTGCAATATATTTGATATAGTCGGTATGGCTCCATGCACCCCAGATATCGTGCTGGCGGTCGAAATAAGGATCTGTATAGGGGGAATAGAGAAAGTAACAGATGCGTAACGAAATACCAAGAAAAATGATAATTTTAATAAGATTATCTGTAGTAAGCTTTTTGTACCGGTACAGGTAAACAAGTATTCCGCATGCTGTAATAAAGAAAAGGATCATTGAAGCCTGGACATCAAAAGCAGTAATCAACCCCCATCTGAACATATAGACAGTAAAGAAAATAAACAAAAACAGGCCTATGGCAGGAATATACCATCTTGTGAATACTGAATGTACTATGCTGTCCAGGTTATGGATTCTCCCCTTTACCAGTAATGTATAAAGAAAAAAGCAGAGTGCGGAAATGAAAATAAGTATGGCAAGGAACAATGAGATATGAAGTTGCTTTGAAGTATACTTTTCGTCGCCTGCTTTTTCAAAGTATCTTTCTATTCTTTGCCTGTCATTGGCATAATTAAAAGCAAAAGACTCTATATGTGCGCTTGCAGGAGGTTTTGAACGGACAATTTCCAGGGAGATATCATCAAAAAGCGCTTTTCCAGTCGTGCCTCCACCCCACATCCCGATCCTGCAGCTTACAGGCATCTGGGTTTGATACGGGGCTGTTATTCCATAGAGGGTGACATTTACCCACTTTCCCCTTGTATCCCTTAATTCATTGGTATGAGTGCCGGAATCAAGAACACAGATATTTGCTCCCACATCCCCGGCTATATTCTCGGCTTTTATCCAGCCGGATAGTTTATAGACTGTTTCCGGTAATACAGATATATATTGATATACCCTGCAATCATTCGGTACTTTGTTCTCTATCTGGATAGCCTGGTTTCCGGAATGTGCATCCCCGGTAACCAGTGTATATTCCACATCAGCCCCGGATTCATATAAAGACCTTTTGTGCCAGTCCGAGGCCCAGCCCGAATGTACCTTTTCAAAAGACGGATTTTTAATTAATGTATGTGATGCCTGTGCATCCTGAATCTCTCCTGAACAGGAAGAGAGAAAAGAAACCATAATGACAATAAGTAGTGAATTTTTCATTGTTCCTCCTTACCTATAAATCGGTATTTATTCAGGTTTTCACAATGAAAAAACAGGGAGGTATTTCTTTTCATACATTATAAAAGGATTATAAAGAGAAAGTTAAAATATTATAATCTGCGGGATGAAATAATCTACTTATACTATTTTGACTTAAAATCTTGTTAAAATAACGAGATTTTAAGCAAAATAGATAAACGTTGGCCGCCAGGTTAATGAGACCGGTATAAATAAAAAAACCTGGACAGCTTGTTAATTGGGTTGTGGGCTTAAGCCTTCGTTATGCATGAACCTTGAATATACCTGTCCAGTTGGGCGGGGGAGGTGACTTTATATATTCAACACACCGTTTTATATAGAGGAGGGGAATAATATCCTTTGGGTATACACTCTTTGCTTCTTTAAAATAGGTAAGTGCGTCTTTAAACTTCCTGTTTTTATATTTCTGGATACCGATCTGGATGATATCCCTGGTTTTATGTTTAAGTTCTTTTATATCATCAGGATCTGCTTCGAATACTTCAAAGATACGGCATGATTCTGTTTTTCCTTTTACTATAACAAGATCAATTTCCCGGATAAGTATTGAGTCCGGATTTGTCAGGTTTTTATATGTCCATTCGGAAATAATAATGGATGATCTATAAAACTGGGTAAGCTTTTCAAGTCTGAATGCGAGATTAACAGAATCGCCTATTACTGTTGTATCCAGCCGGTGAGTACCGCCTACTGTCCCAAGCATGAGGGGGCCGGTATTGATTCCTATTCCCATATTAAGAACATCCATGTGGTCAAATGCCTGGTTTTTGTTGAAATCATCCAGCTGTTGCCTCATCCCGATTCCAGCCATTATTGCCCTGTCTGCAGATGTTTTCTGTGTTATCTGATCCATTATTTCCGTTCCCTCGGAAAACAGGGCCATAATTGCATCCCCTATATATTTATCGACAAACCCCTCGTTATCGCTTATCGGGGATTCCATCCGGAGCAGATAGCTGTTTAAAAGGTGAAAGCTTTCCTCCGGTGATTTTTCCTCGGATATTGTAGTAAATTTCCGTATATCGGAAAAAAGTACGGACATGCTTTTCTTTGAGCTGTCGCCAAGTCCGATGTCAACAGCAGATCGTTTGCCCAGCAGTGAAAGAAACTGGGTGGGAACGAACCGGAAAAAGGCATCTTTTTGTTGTGTGAGTTCGATATTAAGGTTATCCACCTCTTTTTTTGTATCCACAAACCTGTTTGCATTCGAAAGAAACAGAAACAGGATAAAGAGAACAAAACCTGTATTGGAGAGCCACATGGGGGCTTCTACCTCGATAAATGTATAAACCATATCATGGATAGAAGCGAGTATGAGGATACTTACCCCTGCAAGAAGAACCGCTGCGTATTTGTTCCCTTTTTTGATTGCCATTATGGAAAGAAATCCTATATATAACAGCACAGGGGCAAAGATACCTATATAGTAGTATTTATAAACAAGGGTGTATGCCTGTCCCACTGTTTTCATACAAACAAGGATGATACAGCATGCAAGGAAAAAGACAGCAAATGATGTCTGAATTATCCAGTGTGAGTGAATTGAATAAAAGCTCTGAAAATAAAACACAAAGAACAGGAGAGCGAGTAATAAACATATATACCATATCTTGAATCCAAAAAGAAATTCCACCGGAAGGGTTATAAAATAGGAAGAGGAATAAATAGCGATTCCTATTATTGCAAGGCAAAGATAGAGATTGGAAAGATCGCTCCTGTTTCTGACAAACATAAGCAGGAAATACGCTGCAACAATAGCGGAAAAATATACCATTATCATGGGAATGAGAATATTTATAAAGTATTGATATGCATAAACATTTAACCTGTCTTCGTTGTTTGTAATAAACCCGAGCTTTAAATCCCCATAGTTTCTTTCAGAATAGACTCTAAAGGCAATCACATTCTTGCCGCTATAAAGAACAAGCTTATCAGGGAGAAGATACGTATTCGGTTGTTGGGGAATGGGGAAATAATGTTCCGGGGGCATGTGTCCTGAAGTGCCTATAAGAGCCCCATTAAAAAAGACTTCGGTTGAATCGGGTAATTTCCCGCATGCATATCCCAGTGCCCTGTCTTTCAGGGATTCAGATACATAAAAGCTTTTCCTGAGCCAGAAGAACCTTGATTTTTCAAGCTGAAAATTAAAACCTGTCTGAGGAAAATCAATACTCTCCCACCTGGAATCATCAAAATCCGGTTGGGCAAAGTCCGGCTTATCACCATAGAATATCCTCCAGTCATTTATCAGGTATGTCCGTTTGTCTATTGTTTCTACGGTTTCTATCCCTTTTGATGCCGTTATTGCATTATTATCACATGAAAATAGTACTATTCCAAAAAGGAGGGAAATGAGAAGAAAATATCTACTATCGATTTTTATATCCTTATAGTACATTGTTTTCATTTAAATAATCAGAATAAAATGAAAAAGGTTTATTGTCAAGCAGAATATAAGAAGAAGAAGAAGAGAGTGGAACAGAATATTTTTTTAATAGGGGAAAATCGCTTTTTTGAACTTATCTAAAAGCAAAAAGCAGCTTCTGGTTTCTCCTCATCCTGTATTTAATGAAATCTTCTTTATTTCTAAAATCCAGGTAGATGTTGTATTGCAGTATGTTTTCATAACTCTTCCCCGGTTTTTGTCCGAAACGGTGTGCAGGATAGATTTTCATATGCGGCGGGATTATTCTTTTTAATCTGTTAAGGCTGTCGTACATTTCTGCAGGATCTGCTCCCCTTCCCCAACAGAGTCCACAGCCTTCAATAAAAAGTGTATCACCTGTAAAAATATTATTCCCGGCTATATAACATAAACTCCCTTTTGTATGTCCCGGTGTAAGGATTGCTTTTATTTTTGAATTCCCCAGTAAAATTTCCTCTTCATCATGTAAAGGGAAAAGATTGGTGCACCAGAATCCATAGAATTCTATTTCCACCCGGGACATATGTACCCGGCAGCCGGTATTCCTGGCAAGAGTATCAGCAAGATGAACATGATCCGGATGTGAATGAGTAAGAAGAATGTATGAGAGTGTGCAATTATTTTCTGCAAGAAGCTCCATGATTTTTTGTTCATCCCATACCGGGTCAATCAGGGCAGCTTTTTTACTATGTTTATCTATTATGAGATAAACATAATTCTTTATAAAGAGAGTGGATACTTTCAGCATATGAACCTCAAGACCCATCGATAAACTCCTTTAGCTATGGCTTTGTTTGCTTATTATTGAAAAGCACCTTTAAATATTACAATCGGTACCTTGTAACTTACTATTGTTCCTCAACGAATGTTGAAAAGAATCCTTATAATTCTGTTGATAGAGATAAATATATTTCATTATTTTAAAGAAATCAAGTGTCAGGCGGGTAAATCAAAAAAAAGTGGATGTCATAAAAAAGTCATAAATAGCTTGACACCAGACGGTTTGATACATATTATTCCTGTTTATGGAAAAGATTCGGCTCCTGAAAGGGAGAAAAGATGAAAAGGCTTATATACAACTGGCATCATATTGCTTTACCGACAAGATCGGCTGGATACCCCGGATGTTCCCTCTTTCTTTCGGGGACAGGGCCTGGGGCGTATTCGAGAACAACAACCTTACTACCGCGGCTATTTCAAAACCTTTTCATGCCTATATATTCAATACTTCTGCATTGATGTCAGGGATATCAGCGGTCGAATCGGCCCCGGAGTACAGGAACCGTGGTTATGTGCGGAAACTTTTTCATACATTTTTTTATGAAGACCTTAAAAAGGGAATCCTCTTTTCAACATTGATGCCGTTCAAGCACAGCTTCTATGAAAAACTCGGTTACGGTTATGCCGGGGGGACTATCTTTTCTTCCTTTGAACCGGACAATATAAACCTGGATACCAGCAGAGAAGGTGAATTTGTCCCATTTGCAGATACAAAAAAGCACCTTACGAATATGTATGATGTCCATGATATATGGGTAAGAAGTTATACCTGTGGAATCAAGTCCCGCCGGCTTCCCTTGAGTAAGTTCAAAGAAGTGTTGAAATGGTCTAAAGATCACCTCTTTCTCTATTATAACGATAGCATATGCAAGGCATATGTCCTCTTTAACCTTTCCATTGCAGGGATGCATGATTCAAAGTTTGAAATCAGGAAGATTGCATGGATAGATAAGGATGGATTCCAGGGGCTTCTCCGTTTTTTTAAAGTCCACCGTGACCAGTGCAGATGTATTGAGTGGAATATGCCCGGGAATATTCCACTCAATATTGTGTGTAAAAGCCCGAGGATTTCCCAGCACCTCCGCTATGATTTTATGATCCGGCCTCTGGATGTGGTAAAAATATTACAGCTCAAGGCTAATCACACCCCGGCAACGGGAAATATCTCCTTTTCGATTGAGGACCCTCTTATTGTTGAAAATAACGGGACATATATAATAGAAGGAAATAACGTGGAAAAAATCCCTTATAATGGGGAAAATAGGATACCGTTCCCTTTGTTTTCTTCCCTTACCTTTGGGGCAATTTCTTTACAGGAAGCGGAACTGACCGGGCTTACTGGCTTATCGCTCCCCACTGCCGCTTATTCTTTTTTCAGGAAAAATTATACTATCTATTTAAGTGAAATGTTTTAAATACCTGGCAGGTAAGATAAATACAGTTGATGAATATGGGAAAAAAGAGTGGCTTAAAATGAGAAAAGGAATAGCAGACTTATATGCCAGGTCACGGGTATCAGATGCATCAAA
>JAFGQK010000246.1 GCA_016935735.1 Spirochaetales bacterium
AAGAAAAAAACCACTAATCCTCACTAATTTGCACTAAAATAGGGACAGGATTAGTGAAGATTAATGTACTTTTATGTTGATTAAGGAGTTATAACCAGATGGGATCAGGTTTTCTTGAAGAGAACTTGAATGGAAATGATTTATATTATAATTCCTAAATTTATTAGTGTCGATTAGTGAAGATGAGTGGTTAACCGAGAGGTGAACAGGTGCGGTCTTTTGTTAAAAAAACCTGATTGGGAAATCGCACCCTATTGCCATATTTGCCTTGACAATTAATCACTACAACGATTACTATTTTAATATACTTAAAAAACAGGAGAAACCGGATGCAGGAAATAGTACTTGAGAAAATAAGCGGATATTCCATCGATTTTAATTCTTTATTGGAAAAAGAAATAATAGTAAAGGGAATGATCCAGAATTTACGTATTCTGTCATGGGGAGCATTTCTTATTTTAAGAACCCCGGAATATACCATACAGACGATAATTGATAAGGATACTATCAGTGTCCCGCCTGAACAGCTTATGGTGGAATCTGCCGTTGCAGTAAGAGGAATTATAAAAAAAGCGAATATTAAGGACAAAGCCCTGTATCCGAGGGATTTTGAGATCCATGTAAAGGAAATTACTGTTATCTCCACCCCGGCTTATGAAGTCCTGCCGGTGGATACAACAAAAAAAGAGATGGTTGTTCACCTGGATAAAAAGTTCGATTTAAGACCTCTCACCCTTCGACATCCCAGGGAAAGAGCTGTTTTTAAGATTGCAGCCGCAATCTGCAATGAGTTCGGCAATTACCTTTCATCAACAGGATTCACACGGATCTGTTCACCAAAGATCAATAGTACAGGGGCCGAGGGTGGTGCAAACATCTTCAAACTCGACTATTTTGGCAGGGAAGCTTTTTTAGCCCAGTCACCACAGTTCTACAAGCAGATAATGGTGGGTGTCTATGGCCGTGTATTTGAAATTGGACCTGTTTTCCGGGCAGAGAAACACGCCACTTCCCGGCATCTGAATGAATATGTATCACTGGATTTTGAAATGGGCTTCATCGAAAGTTTTATGGATCTTATCAAAGTAGAAGCCAACACATTAAATGCTATTTTTGAAAGAATTGAAAAGGATTGCGGGAACGAGATCGAACTCCTTGATATGAAAGTACCGAAAATAGAAAGGATCGTAACAGTTCCTTTTGATGAAGTGCACGAGATTGTCTATAAAAAGTATAATAAGGATTACAGGGGGGAAACAGACCTGGCACCGGAAGAGGAAAAGTTAATTTCTGAATACGGCGAAAATGAATGGAATACGGAGTTTATTTTTGTCACCCACTATCCTTCTTCCAAGCGGCCTTTTTATACGATGGATGACCCGGAACACCCGGAGAAAACCCTGTCCTTTGACCTTATTTTCAGAAATCTTGAAATTACTACCGGGGGCCAGAGGCTTCATCTTTATTCAGATTATATGAACAAGATGAAAAAACTCTCCATGAATATAGAGACTTTCCAGTCATATCTCCAGGCTTTTCAATCCGGTATGCCTCCTCACGGTGGTCTGGGGCTTGGACTTGAGCGGCTTACTGCACAAATTTGCGGTCTTTCGAATGTCAAAGAAGCAAGCTTATTCCCCCGGGATATTAACAGGCTGGAGCCGTAAAGGAAATACAAAGATTAATGATCCCTTATTACCGGAAATTAAACCGTCCGGTTGAAAAAAACAAACAGAAAAAAAAGGATATGTCTTCAAGGGATTATTATTTAATAATTGTACTCATTTCTTTTTCAGTCGGAATTCTTATGTGTATGGTTTTTTTTTCGTGGTCTCCTCTTGATATGGGAAAATGGACAAACAACTATATGAATTTCAAGCCCATCCGTACAATCAATACAGCGAAATTAAAAGGAACAATTACCATTGCCGAACTGGAAACCCCGTTAAAAGGCGGGATAGTTACTGTCCTTCACAGGAATGCAATAGTTGGTGCAGATGGCATCTATACCCTTCCTCCTATAAAACCCGGGATATATTCCATACGGATAACATACCATAACCGCATCCTGAAAGAAGAAGATATACTCCTTTTACCCGGGGCAAATAATCATAGCTTTGCCATTAATTCCATTATACCGGATATCATGGTACGCCATATCCCGGAAGACATGCCGGATTCCGGGATGTTCAGACCTGTAACCCCGGGTGTATATGACCGGGGGAATCCGGCTCTTAAACGCGTTGCCATAACACTGGATGATGGCTGGTTTGAACATAATGAACTCCTGGATTTATTGCATTCTTATGGCATCCGGTGTACCGTGTTTATCGTGGGGGGAAGAGGAATTGGTGACGGCCGACCCCACTGGATAAAAAAGATGGACGATATGGGGTTTGAGGTATGCCAGCACACCCTGGATCATACAACCATTACCTCTCTCCCGGATGATAAACTGGAAGAAAATATCCGCAAAGCACAAAAAAATATTTCAAAGGTAACTCATAAAATATATCCTTATTTCCGACCGCCATATGGGACTTATGATAAACGGACACTGGACATTCTTGCCGGGAACGGATATAAGATAATCCTCTGGACTGTTTCTATCCAGGATACCCGGAGGGGAGCAAGAACTGAAAATCAGGTTGCTTATGTATTAAAACATTTAAGAAACGGTGCCATTATCCTTGCCCACTTTCGTGCGTATAATACATACAAAGTTATCGAAGAGTTGATTCCAAAAATAATTGAGCAGGGATATGACATTGTCACCGTATCCGAAGTGCTGGAAGGACTTGCGATTACAAAATGAGAAGCCGGAAGAATAAATGGGATGATGATCCGTATACACGCCTTGCAAAACAACGGGGATTTCCTGCAAGAAGCGTTTTTAAGCTGGAAGAAATACAGAAGAAATATGCTGTTATAAAAAAAGACGATCATGTACTTGATATCGGTGCAGCCCCCGGGAGCTGGTCCATGTTTGTTTCCCGTATCCTGAATAACAGGGGAAACATTACAGGAGTGGATATTATGCCAATAGGAAATACGATCCGCTTTTCTTCGGAATTTCATTTTATACAGGGGAATATATTTCACGCTGATGTTTTTCTTTCTATTATAAAATATGGGCCATATAACGTTATCCTGAGTGACGCAGCCCCCTTCACAACAGGAAACAGACTTGTCGATTCCACAAGTTCCTGTGAGCTGGCTTCCAGGGTTATTGAAATTGCGGGAAAATGCCTGAAAAAAGGGGGAAACCTCGTGGTAAAACTACTCCAGGGAGGGGATTCCGGTGCTGTCTTAATGCAGATGAAAAGTCTCTTTGACCATGTAAAAGCATATAAACCGGAAACATCCAGGAAGAAATCTACCGAACAATATTATATCGGACGTGGTTATCATGAAACCAATTAAATGTTCTATTGTCGGTTTGGGCAGGATAGGCTCGCTCCTGGAGGATGACCCACTCCGGGAAAAACCTGCCACACATGCCGGCGCAATCACCGCAAATCCCCGTTGCAGGCTTGTCTCCGGTTGCGACATTGATGTGGAAAGATGCAAAAGATTCAGTAAAAGATGGAATTGTCCTCATGTTTTTTCCGATTTTCATTCCATGCTTTCCCATACCGTGCCGGATATCCTCTGTATCGCAACACCTCCGCATACCCACCGGGATATTGTCTGTGCAGCAGTACAATACGGGGTTCCCCTTTTAATCTGTGAAAAGCCACTTACGGAAAATATTGGTGAAGCAGGGGAAATTATAAAAAACGTATCAAGTTCCGGTACCATCCTTATGGTAAACCATGAACGCCGTTATTCCCTGGATTATCTTCATCTTAAAAAAATAATCGATAAAAAGATGTATGGGGAATTGTTTTCATTGAACTGTAAACTTTACATGGGCAAAGGGCGAACTGTTAGAGAAATGCTCTGGGAAGACGGGACCCATATGATTGATATTATCCGGTTTCTTACCGACAGGGAAATTACCCGTTTCCGGGTAACAGGGAATTTATTCAAGAAAAACGGTGAGTGTATTATAGTCCTGGACATGGGACCAGTCTATGCAGTGATAGATGCAGCCTGCAACAGGGACCATCTTGTATTTGAACTGGATGTAGGTTTTACAAAAGGGATGGTGAAGATCGGCAATGGTGTTTATGAGGAATACGAAAGCAGGGTAAGCCCTTTCTATAAGAAATTCAGATCGCTTATGAAAAAAAAGGCCAGATTATTTACCGGAACAAATTATTTTAGCGGGATGCTCGAAGACGCAGTACGGGTGCTGCAATATAAAAAACAGAAGGAACATCCTGTATCCAGCGGTATAGACGGTTATTATGCGGTAAAAGCAATATCAGCCATTATAAATGAAAAGAGAGAATAAAAAGATAAAGTGCAGCTTGCAGAAAAACCAAATTAAAATATTATAAAATATTGGATTTTTTACCGATTATAGATTATAGTTTGAGTAAGTTATTATTCACTTAAGTAGAGGAAGAGTATCCATGGCATTAAGAATCAGGAAACTGGCAGAGAAACCTGTTCCTTTAAAAAACGACGGATTTCTTTCGGTTTTTTTTATTGGTGTGGGGTCAGCATTTTCAAAAAAACATTATCAGAATAATGCAATTATAATAAAGGGAAATGATCACCTGCTTATCGATTGCGGTACAAAAACCCCACAGGCTTTTTATGAACTCGGGATGAATATTACTGATATAAGGAATTTTCATATTACCCATTCACATGCAGATCATATTGGCGGTCTGGAAGAAGTTATGCTTATGAACAGGTATGTATTAAGGAAAAGACCGAAGATTATTATCAATGATACATATCAACATGTACTCTGGGATAAATCATTAAAGGGTGGTTCCGGTTTTAATGAAGAGGAAGCAGGAAAATTATTGAGTTTTGCAGATCTCTGGGAAATCATCCGGCCAAAATGGCTTCCTGATTATCCGCGGGAGACACTTAATTCAGATTTGGGATCAATAAACCTGAAAATTTTCCGTACAATGCATATTCCCGATACATCACTTACATGGGAAACCGCTTTCTGGAGCAGTGGCGTGATTATCGATAACAGGATTATGTATACAAGCGATACAAAATTTGACCGGAAATTAATCGAAGAATATGATGCAATTTTTGAATTTGAAGTAATTTTCCAGGATTGTCAGTTTTTTTCCGGTGGAGTGCATGCTTCTTTAGAAGAATTAAACGGGCTGTCTGCTGAAATAAAGAAAAAAATGTATCTTATGCACTATGGAGATAATTGGCCCCAGTTTGAACAAAAATTAAAAGAATACGGTTTTGCAGGTCTGGCACAACAGTGGCATTTCTATGATTTTCCGGATGAATAGATGAGTATTTAACATTCGTTGAGGCACAATTAGTAATTTATTGTCCAGGAATTTCGATTTTCCACAATAAAGAGATGAAACCACCGATTACACCGATTACATAACGAAGGCTTAAGCCCACAACCCAAATAATGAGTTATCCAGGTTTCTTTTAATGATACTGGTCTATTTAACCTGGCGG
>JAFGQK010000247.1 GCA_016935735.1 Spirochaetales bacterium
ATATTATGTTTTTTCCCGTGGCCAGTGGATAGATTTGTAATAAAAGGGTATGAGGAGGTAGTTTGAAGATTTCAAAATACAATAAGATGGTAGCATTGGAGGATAACAATTATGCTTTTTATAATATGTTGACACAAAGCGTAATTGTTATCGCCCGGGATTACCTGACGACAATCAATAAAATGCTGGATAATTTTGATATGTCTTTAAATCCGGAATTATTTAAAACATTAGAAAAAGGTGGTTTTATATTACCCGACAATTTTGATGAAATTGATTATCTGAAATACAAGTACTATCTCCATCTTTTTGACAGGAGTATTCTTGAAATTATATTTATGCCGACTCTTTCATGTAATTTTAAATGTGTTTACTGTAAACAGGTTGAACAAAATGTAAATTTTTCTAAAGAAACAATAGAGAAAATTCTGAAATTTGTGAATAGAGAAGTAAAAACGAAAAATAAATTCAGGGCGGTCTGGTTCGGGGGAGAACCTCTATTGGCGAAAAAAGATCTAATAAGAATGAGTGAAGAATTTATCACAATGTGTGATAAACATCATTGTGAGTATCAGGGTCTTTTAGCTACAAATGGATCTCTTCTGGATAAAGATTTTATTTTAAAGTTGAACGATTTAAAAATAAAGTCAATTCAAATTACCATCGATGGTCCTCCTGGGGAACATAATAAACTTCGTCCGTTTGCTAACGGAAGGCCATCTTTTGATACTATTGCAAATAATATTGAACAGTTTGTGGAATTAAATAAAACCTGTTACTTAACGTTACGGGTAAATGTTTCCGATAACAATTACCATCGTATTCCGGAATTATTCGATCACTTTTCCGAGAAGGTAAGAAAAGGGATTGGCCATGTTTATTTTCATTTTATCACCTCCAGTGAAGCCAGGGGATATAAAGAATTTGTTACAAATTTAAATGATACCGATCATATCCAGCTGTATTATGATACTCTTGATAAAGGATGGCCTGCTCTTCCTTCTGCGATCGAAAGAATGTATGATGAGGATAGATTTTATTATTGCCATGAAGCGGATTATATCAATTCCTTTTATATCGGACCAAATGGCTTTTTATATAAATGTTCCGAATCCTTCTTTCCTCTGGACAAAGAAGCTATGGGGTACATAGATAACCAGGGAAAAATTGTATACACCAATTTCGGTGCTTATTTGAGATTTATGATGACATCCCCATTTGAAAGAAAGTGCAGAGACTGTAGTGTATTGCCAGTACATTGCGGGGGGTGCCGTTTGCGCCGGTTTAATGACCAGGAAAAATGCATAAAAGATAAGGATATTTATGTGGATAATATCGTCAAATTCCTGTTTTATAAATATAAGACAAAATATAAATTTCGTCTAAATGGGAAAGATTATCGAATTATTTTTTTAAGGAAATTAAACTAATAGGTAAATACCTTGCATAGTTTTATAGTTTTTGATATATTTTTGTTGCTTTTTGCTGTAGTATTATTATTAAAATTGAATATAAAATGACAGAGGGATTATTATCGTATGATTAATATTGATCTGACAGACAAAGTAGCCCTGGTAACAGGCGGGGCCAGGGGAATCGGAGCAGAAATAGTAAAAAAGTTCTCTTTATGTAACGCAAAAGTCGCCTTCTGTTATAAGGATAGTGTGAAAGCGGCAGAGGATCTTTTAAAAAATATAGATAATCAAAAGGTAAAAGCATATAGATTTTCCATTAATGATGATAAAGAAGTAATAAAAAATATAAAAACCATAATTGAAGATTTCGGGCAGATCGATATCCTGGTAAATAATGCAGGTGTTAATAAAGATGCCTTTTTTGGAATGATGAGTAAGGAGACATGGGATACCGTAATCGATACTGCCCTAAAGGGAATATTCAATGTAACCCACACCGTTATAAGGAAAATGGTGACGAAAAAGAATAATGGTGTGGTTATAAATGTCTCCTCTATTGCCGGGATACTCGGAACCGCGGGCCAGGTAAATTATTCCACTGCAAAAGCAGGAATTATAGGATTTACAAAGGCATTGGCAAGGGAATATGCAAAGTACAATATCAGGGTAGTCTGCATTGCCCCGGGCTTTATTAATACGGATATGTTTAATAAAATTCCCCAGGATCTTAAAAATGACATGATTCAAAGCGTCCCTTTGAAACGGATAGGTGAACCGGAAGATATAGCATACATGGCTTCTTTTCTGGCAAGTGATCTGGCGAAATACATTACCGGGCAGGTTTTTGTTGTTGACGGGGGTATTGTTTGAATATTCTATTAACCTGCGATGATATTCGCAAAATACTTCCCCACAGGTATCCTTTTTTATTACTTGATTGTGTCACTCATATAGATCCGGGAATTAAAGGAATCGGGATAAAGAACGTAACTGTTAATGAACCTTTTTTCCAGGGGCATTTCCCCGGTGAGTCCATTATGCCGGGGGTATTAATTGCAGAAGCCCTTGCGCAGCTGACAGCTGTTGTATATTGCAGCAAAATACTGAAGGAAAAAGGAATAAACGATATTAAAGATATAAAAAACATCGAATCCGATGAAATCGCTCGACATGTAGGTTATTTGGTGGGCGTTAATATAAAATTTAAAAAACCTGTTGTCCCCGGCAACCAGCTTGTTCTGGAAGCTGCATTGGTTAAGTCGCTTGGAATCTTAACCTATGTTAATGTAACGGCATCAGTTAATAATACAATCGTATCGGAAGGGAAAATTATAGTAAGTGAAAGGGAATGAACTATGGGAGTAAGTGTAAAAGAGGAAGTTCAAAATCAGATTCAAAAACGGAATTTGCTGAATGATAAAATTAAAACAATGATTATTGAAAGATTGAATCTTGAATTAAAAGCAGAAGAAATTGAAGATGATGCACCGCTTTTTGGTATGGGTTTAGGCCTGGATTCCATTGATGCCCTGGAGCTATCGGTTGGAGTAGAAGAATTATTCGATGTTCAGATCAGTGACGATCAAATGGATGTTTTCAGATCAATCAATACACTGGTAGACCATATACAATCCGAATCCGGGGGTGGCAATGCCTCCTGAAAATAAACTACGATTCCGCAGTATAAGACGAAAAGACTATCCATTTATTACAAGCTGGTATAAAGCATATGAGACAGTTCAAGGTTTTGTGAATCCTACTTTTTATCTCTTTGATACGCAAAAAATCCAGGAAAATTATAATGTTTCGGATGAAAACAATTTTACCTTTATCATCGAATCATCCGGGGGTGTTCCATTAGGAATTGTCAGTTTGAATGTTGAATGGAAAAATAGAAATGGAATTTTAAACATTATCATCGGATCGCGAAGTATGCAGGATATAAGAATCGGCTTTAAAATTTTAATGATTGTTATAACTTATTGTAAAGAAGAATTAAACTTAAGAAGACTGGAAGTCAAAATATCAGATAAAAATAAATTAATGCTAAAATTATGCCGGTTTTTCCCGCAGGACAAACAGTTAATCGTAGATATCTATGATGGTAAAGATGATTGGGACGATAAAATTAAAGAACACTTCGGGATTGACCAGGAAGAATATGAAAAGGGCTGGGAGAAATATGCAACGGATTACATAAGAAATGTGGCATTTTCAAAACCGGTATATGATCTGACTTTACTCGAAGATGCCTATTGCAAAGGTGAAACATTTGATTTTCATATTAATTCCTTTCTTCTTGACGAAAATCTCGAAGATCTGGAAGAGAGTCTTTATATATCGTCAGGGAATTTAAGAAAGGCAGATTTGTATTATAAAATTCCCGATAGATTTACGGAAAAGAGCAAGTGATCCTTAACGGAGTTATGAATGTGAATGAAAATATCAGTATACGTCCGGTTTTGAAAAAGGACCTCGAATTAATTAACCAGTGGTTTTTTATTCCCACTTTTTATTTTGATACCGGTAATCCGGATATTTGCAGTAAACAGGATATTGATATGTTTTTAACATACCGGAGTTCACATTTTTGTATTATCGAAAATAACGCCCGGTCGTCCGGTGAACCGGTTGCACTTTTAGATTTTATGGTAAATAGCTATGTCGGCAAATTGGATCTGGAATTCCAGTTCATTAACTATGAGGATTGGATTCACATTGGTACACAGACGCTTGCATTTATTGTCAACTACCTTTTTCAGAATTTTGATATAAATCGAATCTCAAAATTAATTTATGGATTTGATTATAATGCTATAACGATATTTAAGAAGACGGGATTTCAGTCAGAAGGGAGATATCGTTCATTGATATATAAAAATGGAAAATACTGGGATGTTTTCAGTTATACCTTTTCAAAAAGGGATTATAATGAAAGGTTTGTATGAATGAGATGATTACTTTTAAAAGAAACAGTACGGAAAATGAATCAATTATAAAGTGCTATATCTTCCCATCACTTATTGTACCGGAGAATGATAATTACGTATGGTCAAATTCCGATTATAAGCTGATGTATGAAAACATGCTGGAATCCGAAAAATCCAGGGAATTCATAATTCGTAAGAATGAAAATGTAATTGGATATTGCGTATTAAAGCATATTGATTTTGAGAATCAAAATGCCATGGTTTCTTCCCGTGTCTTTTTGATTGACGGCAAAGAACCCGGAAAAGATTATATCATTGAATTAATGAATGCATTAAATGATTTTATTTTTAAACAGGTTGACTTGATAAAGATATATGGAATAGTTGATGAAGATAATCCTTATATATCTTTTTTGGAAGAAACAGGATTTGTAAAAGAGGGCTGCCTGTGTTGCAATGTATTCAAACATGGGAAATACATCGACCAATTGATTTATTCAAAATTTACTAATAAGGATTGATGAATAGTATGAAAAAAGCGAATTTCTTTTCAATGCAAAGATTCAGAGCAATACATGAAGAAGAATATAGAATCTGCGAGCAATGGTTTTATAACGACAGTTTTTATTTTTTTACAAAAAGACCCTGCAGCTTAATCCCGGGAAATATCAAGAATATTTTAGCATCTTCCTGTGTATTTGTCGATGAAAAGAATAAACCTGTTGGAATTATCAAACATGATACCGAATTCTTCATAGACAGGTATTTGATATTACTCGAATTCCGTTTCAATGATAATAGCCATTATGAAAATGGGATTAGTGAAAAATATTTTTTTGGGTATATTTATTATAATTTTTTTGAATTGAATAAATACTTAAAAAGAATAATGATAAGAGTTTATTCTTTTGATTCTTTAACAAAAGATTTTTTAAATAAATTTGACATTAAAATCGAAGCCTGTCTAAAAAAACATGTATTTAAATACAACACTTTTCAAGATGTATTGATATATGGAATTGACAGGGAAGAATATTTTAAAGCAAATAATTTAATAATTAATTAAGGATGGAGTATGGAACCGATATTGGAAGTTAAGAATCTGGTTAAAATATATAAGCCAAAGAAAAAAAAGGAAGTTGTGGTGGCAAATGACGGGATTAGCTTTTCGGTTGGCCAGGGTGAATGCGTGGGAATACTGGGACCTAATGGAAGCGGGAAAACAACCTTGATACGGCAGATAATCGGCTATCTGCCCCAGACTTCAGGTACTATAAAAATATCCGGAAAAGAAAATACACATAAGGAAGTGAGACATTTAATCGGATATATGATGCAAAACCGGTACTCGCACTGGGATTATCTGACCGTTACCCAGGCATTGAATTTCGCCGGGAAACTCAAGAAATTATCGAACACGCAAATCAAGAATGAGGGTGAAGAACTCATAGAGAAATTCGAATTGGATGCCTATAGAAATAAAATGATCAAGTATTTATCCGGCGGCAACCGGCAGGCTGTTAGCCTGTCGATCACTCTCATAGGGAAACCCCAATTGATCATTCTGGATGAACCAAGCACGGGATTGGATCCGATCAAGAGAACGAAATTCTGGAAATTGTTAAATGACATCAATCAAAAGAATTCCTCGGCTATATTGCTTATTTCCCATAATCCATTGGAAATAGAAAAAGTGGCTCATAATGTCATTATGTTGAATGCAGGGAAAATCATTATCAATGGATCACTGAAAGAATTAAGAAATCGTCTTATCGGAGAATCGAGAATCGAAATAAGTATTAATAATCAGAAGACAATGGAGAGCATTATTGAAAATTTTAAGGATTATAAGATAATCAGGGAAAAGGATAAGTTATTATTCTATACCAAACATACGTTGATAACCACTATTATTGAAAATATAAAGAAAGCAGTTGGATGGGAAGATATAAATGATTTTACCATTATAAATCCCAACCTTGAAGACTTATATATCAAAATGCTCGAGAAAAAGTTGGAGTAATGAAATATGCAGATGATTAAAAACTTTTTAAGCGAATCAAGAATTTTTTTAAGAATGTCATTTCTGGAATTGAAAGTAAATGGTGTGACAACCACTTTACTTGCACTTGTTATTCCTGTTGGTATAATGGCACTGGTTTTTTTTATTGGCGGATTATCCACTCCCGATATGGGTATCCAGATGCTGAGTGGTAATTTGACGTTAATTATATCCCAGAATTGTATTATTTTTCTCGCTTTTACCCTGCTGCAGTTAAAATTACTCGGGGGATTTGAACAGTATTCCGTATTTCCCATTAACCGCGGTTCCCTTGTTTTTGCTACTGTTCTTTTCAGAATGTTACTGCTTATTCCTTTTATGATTATTTTATTGTTTATATCTGTTTTTATTTTCGAGGTAGATTTAAATATCCATCCTTTCATTATTATCGTTATTGTGCTTGCAGGAATAAATTTAAGTACCATAGGAATGCTTTTAGGGGTATTTTCCAACAACTATCATAAGACGAATTCACTGCTTAATATCATAATGTTTGTAATTATGTTTGGAACACCTCTTTTTTATTCGGTAAAAGTACTGCCCGTACCGGTTCAATACATACAATATATGTTACCGTTCGTTTATATTGTAGATGCAATAAATAAGTTGATAGCATTTTCCGGTTATTCTTTTCAATTATGGCTGGATATCATAGCCCTGGCAGTTTACAGTATATTATCACTGACAGTGTCATCCTTCTTTTTTAAATGGCAAGCAATTGAATAATTATGAATGATTACGAAAACACCGGCAAGAGTTTAATACGCTTAATTCAAAAAGAAAGAATTCGCAGTCCAATCTACAAAGATAAAAGACTGTACATAGATTTCTCCTGCATTGTCGATGATGTCGGGAAAACACTGGTGGCCGGCTTTCCTGCAGGCTGTAATCTGAATTGCTATTACTGTTTTTCCTTTACAAAGGATTTTGTCAACAAGAATCCGATGAAATACATACCCCCCCCTGCATATAAAGATATTGAAAGAAATCTAAAATTCTATAGTCCTTCAGAAGCTTTTCAGAAAATGGTGGAAACCCGTGATCAAAAATATATTTCCCGGATAGGCAGCTATGAATCGAGAAATTTCGACCCGGATCGTGAAATCATCTATTTCACACTCCGGGGCTGCGAACCCACGTTGTCTCCATTACATCTTTTTTCCCTGCTGGATGAAATAAAGAGACATAATTTGAAATTTGTTCTGGAAACAAATGGTATTATCCTTGCCCGGAATCCGGATTATTTGAAAAGGTTAACATTATACAGGGACAATCTCTATATAGGTCTGACCATTAAAGCAGGGACAGAGGAAAATTTCAGGAAATATACCGGACAGCCAGGTTCTTTATTAACATATCAATATAATTTCGTAAAGTATCTTGTCAATAATTTTATCGATTTTACTGTTATGTATATGTGCGGTTCAAAGTTCGGGAATGAGTATGAAGAAAAAATTATCTTAAAAAAGTTATCTGAATACGGTTTGAATGACCGGGAAAAGATTATTAAAAGGGATTATATGCCTTTCTTTGTGCCTGAATATAAAAAGAAAGGTGCTATTTCCTTAAAGGAGATTATATGAAAGAAGGTGTAAATATTTATTGTTTATACGGTACCGTCATGGGCTCCACAGAACAGATATGCACTATTTTAAGTGATTCGTTAAAAGATACCTTTTCCAAGCATATGGTAGATCCGGAAATAATTGTATCGAAAAATGAGCCGGGAGAAGAAATCGTTGATAAAACCGAAATTTTTATTTTCGCATCATGTGTTACGAATAACAAATTCCGCGGGAATGTGACCGGTTTTATAAAGAATAATCTTGAACGGTTAAAAAACAAATACAACGCCCTTCTTCTGGTTAATGCACCATATGAGCACCATAATTTCTATATAGATAAGTTTGAAGAGGAAGTTAATCTGAAAATGAATGCTTCTATAACCACAGGGGGATTGGTGAATGTCGTGAAACACAAAAAATTATTACGCTATTTCTTACATGAGGGATTAGATGATTTCAAAGGAGAAATTTTCGGGGAAATTTCCATGGATGACATCAATAATTTTTCAAAAAAAATAGTCGAAGATTATGTAGCTGGCAAATAATTAGTTTGTCATTCTTTTGTATAGCGGGCCGGAACACGAAATAGAAGGAACAAAAAATTGGCGGACTTGAATATGTAATTATTTTTAAATGGAGGAGACAATTGATGGATGAGAAGAAAATATATACCGAGGAAGAAAGAAAAGAGGTAAAAGAAGAATTTATTTCTGAAATGGAAAAACGTTTTAAGAAAGAAGAGGCACAGGGGATTTCCTTTACCCTGGGAAATTTTATTTCCGATGTCGATATTGGTATAATTATTAAAGTAGATAATGGGGAAATAATGTCTTATGAAGGAGACCGGGAAAAGGTCAAGGAATGCGATACCTATATTATAGCCCCGCTGGACATATTTAATAAAATGAGTGAAAAGGATTCTTCTTTATCGGAAATAAAAGACGGAGAATGGCAGGATTATAATGTATATTTTGGCGGTGATGTCGGCCTGATCTATGAAATATATAACATTTTTGATATAGAACTATAGTGATTGGTAATTATGGAAATCGAGGGGTTACAATTCTTCCGGCAAGAGAAACTTCCCATATGTGTACTCTGCAGTGTCATGACTATTTTGAATAAATACGGAAAAAAGTATCAATTGAATGAGTTAATAAAAAATCTGGAAGTGAATGTCCTTCATGGTGTGGATTTAATCGATCTTATTTATTTTTTAATAAAGGAAGGGTTCAAGACCTTCCCATTTATTCGACCGGTTAATGAAATAACACCGCTGTTGGATGAAAACTGGCCATTACTTATATGGATGCAGAAGAAGAATGGTATGCACACATGTGTTGTATACGGGTACGGTAACAATGAAGATACCGATTCACTGTCATTCGTCCTTTTCGATCCCCTGGAAGGGAGAATAGAGATGTTACCAGATGTTATCGATACAGCCGGCCCTGACATTGGTTTTTCTCACTATTGTTATTATTTATTAATAGTAAATGAAAGTGATTTTATTTTAAAACAGCCAAAGATAGGTGAATTTATTACGAATGATGCGTTTTATTACAATATAGAAGGAGAAATCTATTATTACTATAAAAATGATTCAGATAAAGCACTGGATTGCTGGAAAAAGGCGTTATCGATTAAAGATGATTATGCTGAAGTGTATAATAATCTATCGATATTGTATTCCAAAAAATTATCATTATTGGATGAATCAGTAAAATATGCAAAAAAGGCATGTGACTTAAATCGAGAGGATCCGACTTTTAAAATTACCCTTGGGGAATTATATTTATGTCTTAACGATAAAATAAGCTTTTTTTCGCTTATTAAGGAAATAGAGCAAAAATGGACCAGAAATATAGATATTTTAAAATTAAAGAAGAAAGGAGAAATGCAATTTGGAAAAATTAATTAATTTCTATAAAAGCCTGGGTTCTGTAATAGGTGATGACGGAACGGTTTTACAATTTAAAACTGATGAAATAAAGCAATACAGTGCGGTAAGAACCGGAATAGGTATCTTTGATTTTTCTAATTCCGGTGTTTTTTCAGTTGCCGGAGACGGAGCTATCGATTATTTAAATTCACTGCTTCCTAAAGATATACAATTTTTGGAATATAACCATATTATGTATACAACAATATTAGCTGAAAATGGCACTATAATTGATCTCATATATATTTTCCGTATGATTGATAAATTTTTAATAGTGTGTTCTACAAGCCAGAAACAGAAGGTTTTTTCTCTTTTTAAAAAGTATGCAAATGAAAATGTTATATTGGAAAATAAAAATGATCATTATGCTATTATTTCATTAGAAGGAGTTTATTCATGGGAAGTTGCCAAAGAAATAGCCGGGATAGACATAATTGGATTAAGATATTTAAGTTTTTTTGATACAAGTTACAAGGATATTTCAGAAATTTATTGTGCACGATGTGGTATTACCGGGGAATATGGTTTCAGGTTCCTGTTACCGGTTAAGGATGCTGTTAATTTTATAAATTACCTGATGAATATTAAGACAGAACACTCAATGGAATTTTGTGGAAGAGAACTACTCTCCGCCCTGTCCCAGGAAATTAGATTTCCTGTATTCGGCATCGGCATTTATGAAGGAGATAATCCAATCGAAAAAGGATTAAACTGGATGATCGATTTCAGGAAAGAAAATTATTTAGGAAAAGAGTTTATTGAAAAAAGTATTGGAAATCCGGAGATGAGAAAAATGGTGGGTTTTTATTGTGAGGAAAAAGTGGATGATATAAAACCTCACGACAAAGTTTACATTGATGATAGTGAAATTGGTGAGGTTGTCATGCAGGCATATTCATATAAATTAGAAAAAACCATTGGTTATGTTTTATTAAAGAAGGAGTGGGCCAGTGTGGGAATTGATGCCTATAAAATAAAAGCAAATTCAAAAGAATTTACAATAAAGACTGCGTCCACGGCTTTTTTTCTTACAGAAAGTATTAGAGTTCAAATGGTATAAATGGATAACTATGAAAAAAACAGTAATAAGTGGATTCGGTATACTGTGTAATGCCGGTATTAATAAGGATGAAGTAGCAGATAATATACTCAATACGTATTCCAGGATTAACAAGATTACAAAGCTCGATGTTGATAAATGTGATGTAAAGTATGCAGGGGAGGTGGATGATTCAAGAATTTCCTGTATTACATCAAATGAGAAAAAACTGATAGACAGATGTACTACTTATATCCTTATTGCACTGGAAGAGGCACTAAGAGATTCAAATATTAACCTTAAAGAATTTCCCCCGGAGCGGATTGGCATCATTCTCGGTACTTCACTGGCGGGAATAGATCTTGCACAGAAATTTTATAAACAGTATAAAAAAAGCAGTAAAGTAATTAAATTAAGGTATCTTCTTCAATATCCTATATATACCTGTGCAGATGTTATTTCTAAAATGTATGGTACAAGAGGGCCAAAGATTATTATTTCCACTGCCTGTTCTTCAAGTGCGACAGCAATTGGATATGCATCTGATTTAATTAAATCAGGTATTATTGATATTGCTATTACCGGGGGAGCCGATTCTTTAAATGAACTTTCATATGCTGGATTTTATTCCCTGAATAATATGAGTAAAGAACAGTGCTCCCCTTTTTCAGACAACTCGATAGGATTATCCCTGGGAGAAGGCGCCGGGATTTTCGTCGTAACAGACCTTGAGAATGCACTGGACAAAAAGTACAAAATTTTTGCAGAAATAAAAGGTTATGGAATAGGTGCTGATGCCTATCATCCGACCGCCCCGGAACCTCTTGGAAGCGGGGCTGTCTTTGCAATGAAGAAGGCAATAGAGACCGCTCATTTAGAAAATGCAAGTGATATACAATATGTTAACGCACATGGTACCGGAACAACGCATAATGATGCAATTGAAACAAGAACGATTAAAAAGGTTTTTGGAGAATCCGTTTTAAAAAAAATATATGTATCCAGTACAAAAAGTATAACAGGACATACGCTTGGAGGAGCCGGGGCGATCGAGTGTGCTATTTCCTGCCTGGGAATAGAAAAAGAGTTTATTCCTCCTACTATAAATTTTACAAAAAGCAGGGCCGGCTGCGATTTGAATTATGTACCCAATACTCCATTAAAAAATCATTCAATTACCAATTTCTTATCCAATTCCTTTGCATTTGGCGGAAATAATGTATCTCTTCTGGTTGGTAAACCTGACAATGATAATGGAATCGAGAAAGAAACAAGCGAACCAATAGTCATAACAGGAATGGGTTATGTATCGAGTTTGGGAAATTCGATAAAGGATATTTTCCAGGCTCTATGTGAGAATAAAAGCGGCATTTCTGAAGAAGAAACCTTTATAAATGGTTATTGCAGGTACAGGACAAATAAGACTGCAAGAATAAAGGATTTTAACCTGGATGTAATCTATAGATTCAGGGATACACGTAAAATGGATCGAATTTCAAAACTGGCAGTGGGTGCCAGTTATCTTGCTGTTAAGGATTCAGGGATTAAAATTACACCGCGAAATGCCGGTGAAATAGGATTGGTGTGCGGAACAGGTACAGGACCAACAAATACCCTGGTCGATTTTTATGATTATATTGTAGAAAAGGGATTGGATTCCGGTAAGTCGTCATTATTTACCAATACTGTTGTCAATGCTGCTGCCGGATATGTCGGGATTGGCACAGGAATAAAAGGTTATACAACCACTGTTGCGAATGGCATTGCATCCGGCTTATTATCCATTATTATGGGGTGTCAGTTCCTTTTAAGGGGATATTGTACACAGGTATTTGCAGGAAGTGTAGATGAATTTTCTTTACCCCTTTACAAGGGATTAATAGGATTGGGGGTGATTTCGAAAGACCGTAATGATGGACAATCGGCCATGCCAATGGGATTGGATAGAGATGGGTTTATTCTCGGAGAAGGCGCCGGGTTTTTTTGCCTGGAAAAGAAATCCACGGCTCTTTCCCGTGGTGCAGAAATATACGGGGAAATATCCGGCTACGGTATGAGTTCGGATGTATGTGAAATAAGTGCCAACGATCCCGAGGGAAAAGGGATGGAACTGGCAATTGAATCCGCATTAAAACAGGGTTGTGTAGATAACAAGAGCATTGATGTTGTTTTTGCATCAGCAAGTGGCCATAAATTAAGAGATAAATCAGAAGGAGTCGGTATAAGAAAAGCCCTTGGAAATATTCCGGTATTTACTCCTGCCAATTATCTTGGAGAAATGATGGGAAGTGTTGGAATAATATCTACCGGAATCGGTCTTATGGCATTCCAGGAAAATATTGTTCCTGCTATAAATAGTCCATATAAGGTAGATCCGGAAATCGGAGTTAATTTAATTATGGAAAATAATCTTAATAAAAAGATAAATTCTTTCTGTGTAACTGCTAATTCATTTGGTGGTAATAATGCAGCTGTTATCATAAAAAGGAGTGTTCAACAGCAGTTGAACCACAATTGTAATTTTCAACAAGGCGGTCTTACAGAATGAGATTCTTCGAATCAATGGTCACTGTCAGATTTGATGAAACAGATGAAATGGGAATTGTCCACCATAAGAATTATTTTACATGGTTTGAGATTATAAGGTTTAATATTTTAGAATATATGGATATAGACTATTACAAGTTAAGAAAAAATAAGATCGGGTTTGTTGTAATTAATGCAAACTGTAATTATATTAAACCTGCAAAATTTCAAAATAAATTACTTGTTCAGACATATTTGAAAATTCAAAAAAATAGTCTATTATTGTTCCATTATTATATACGACGAAAAGTGGATTATGAATTACTGGCAGAGGGTGAAACAAGCCATGTTATTGTAAAGGATAACAGGGTACTTTTAAAGATACCTTCGGAAATAAAAGAAAAAATCGAATTATTTTTAAAGGAATATGAATGGGATAAAATCCATTCGGTGTCTTCTAGTAAGAAAGGAGGATAAATTGATATCGAAATTAGTGAGGATTATTATAGTTATACTATGTGTCGCATGTATTGGAATTATTGCTTATCTGAGTTTTAGCAATGCAAATAAAATATCATCTTTAAGCGAAGATATTAAGATTGATTTTTCTCAATATAAAGATATCGATGCACTTTTAATGCAGGGCAAAGAATATTTTGATGAGGGAATAACAGAATATAATAATACTAACCCCGCAGAAAGGGATAAAGGCATAAAAAAAATAATTTTGGCCAATGCTTTTTTTAAACAGATATTGGAAAGAAATAGTTTATTTCCCGAAGGATTGATGTACAGGGGGATAACACTTGGAATATTGGCAGAGATGGAAACAGATATAATGCTGAAATTAAATATGATCAATAGAGCCTTTGATGCATTGGATAATGCAATAAAACTAAAGGAGAGTCTGTATCTTGCTTTTTTATACCGGGGCATTTTTTCCGTAGAAACCCCGGATCCCATTTTTAAAAGACTCGAAAATGGGGTAAAGGATTTAGAGTACGTATATACACTCCATGAACAGTCAAGTATATTGAATAAAGAGGATTACTATTCACTTCTTTTTTATTTAGGCAAAGGTAAACTTCAAATGAATGAACCAATTGGAGTAACATACTTAAAAAGGGTGATTTCAGAATCCAATATAAATTATCTGATAAAGATGAGTGAAAAATTATTAAAATGAATGAGCCTGTTTTTTTATTTGATGGCCAGGGAAGTTTTTTTCCCGGTATTGGTAAATCCTTAATTGAAAATTATCATGCTGCCAGGGAAATAATTAATACATTTAATACTGTATTGCAGGATAATATTGAAGAGTACTGTTATGGTAAAAAAGCCATTATGACAAAAAAAAACAATATGTGGATTCAACTCACTATTACGGCGATCAATCTCGCATATGCACAGGTACTGGCTGCTATCGGCATTTTTCCCCGGGTTTGTTCAGGTCATAGTCTTGGTGAAATATCCGCTTTAATATTTTCAGGAATTGTCTCTATCGAGGATGGTATTAGAATAGTAAAAAAAAGGGGTGAACTTATGGATTACTATTCTAAAGAATTATCCGGGGATATGATGGCAGTAATTGGTTTGAATTTAGAAAAGGTCGAAAAGATTATTTCAGAGTTAAAAATACAAAATAATATGACCCTGGAGATAGCGAATATCAATTCACCGGATCAAATAATCGTAAGCGGGTTGATTGATGAATTATATTCATTAAGAAAATATATTCTGGACAATGAAAAGAAAGTATCTTTAACAATGTTGAATGTGGGTGGGCCCTGGCATAATCCGCAGTTAATGGAAAAAGCATCGGAGGAATTTGCCGTTTTTCTGGATACTATTCCTTTTCATATACCTGAAAAGAAATTTTTTTCTGTAACTTTATTGGATGATGAGAATGACATAGATCACATCAAAAAAAGCTTAAGTTTACAACTTGTTTCAAGAGTGAATTGGAATAGGGCTGTGGAAATTTTAATAAATAAAAATTATAATTCTTTTATTGAGATTGGTGCCGGGAAAATATTAAAAAATTTATTAAGAAAAATATCAAGTAATGTGTCCTGTGAGACAGCGACTTCAATAATAGATAAAAGCTGATTTTTTTCTCCCATTTTTTAGAAAAAATTTTCCGGCAGATTCGGCTTGTTTTTTGTCTATAAATTTTCTATTCTTTCAGGGAATACTCTTTACAACAGGAGAAAAGATATGAAATTATATCATTTTTTAAAGATAATTATTTTGATTATCAGTTTTTTTATTATTACATGTGTATCGACAGAAGTTCTGGATAATAATTCAGCACTGGAAAAATTGTCCGAAGAAATTGTACAGAGTATGGTAAAAGGAAAACAGGTAGCCCTCGCTGTTTCGGATTTTCCCGATAGAATATAAAAAATGTGTAGCCGTTTTCATAAAGATTATATATATTATTAATGATGCACCTTAAAAAATTATAACCGGGTTTCAACTTTAGTTGAAACCCAATTGTTGTTTTAATAAAGTGGTCTTCAAGAATTTTTTATTCAATTGATGAAGAAAGGGGGTGAGAGGGTAAGTTTCACATTTCAAATAAGAGAAAGTACCTTCCTGATAGAGGAACAATTATATAATGTTTATCTTATGTTTTTTGAGGAGGTACGAATGAATGATTAATCAAAACGGGAATGATGATACAATTCTTATCATGAATCTCGAAAATAAGTCCCATGAAAAACTTAATTTTGTTAAGTGGGAGAGTTTCTCTTATATGAACAACTGGAAAGAGGCCTTTGAAGATTGCTCAACTGCAATTTTTTTCAATAATCCATATGTTTTTATTATGGGAGAAGGGATTGAAGCAAAATATCAATTAGTGAAACCGGTCATTGCGTATTCTATAAACAGCGGTTCGGTTCCAGTACCTCCAACAGCCCCGTCAACAGATCCGCCAATGGATTTGGCATGTCCAACAGAACCTGGTGGAAGATGTATATATAGTAATGTTCAGAGCTGTTATTCTATTTATAATTGTTCAGGAATCTATTACTGGAAATTCACCGATATAACCGACTATGTGAACTCCTGGAATGTAACTGTTATAGAAATGAACGGTATTGATTATTCTGTTTCATAAGTACATAGTACATATGAAGTGAAAAACTGGGAGTCTTTATAACGGGGTTTACGCTGCCTGGTCATTTCTCACAGACCGGGCAGCTTTTTTTTTCTTGCTATAAAAACAACAATTGTGCTTCAACTATGTTGAAGAGTACCTTATAAAAACAACAATTGTGCTTCAACTATGTTGAAGAGTACCTTATAAAAACAACAATTGTGCTTCAACTATGTTGAAGAGTTTATATCCTTGATTGTTGGTTGAACAACAATCAGATATTCGCAATAGGGACACCGTCCTATTACTTCTTTTGTTGAATCTGGCAGCTGTAATTCCCGTCCGCAATAAGTGCATTGAAATATATCCTTCTTTGTGTTTACCATTTCATACCTCCAACGAATATGTAGTAGCCGGTTTGTACAATATGATGAAGAAACATACCGGTTTTCAAACAGGAAAGACATTTTCTCCTGTTACATATGTTAATGACAGGGGATTGGATAAAAGGTTGCAGGAAAAATGAAAGATTTTATAAAAAATATAGTTTTCAGTTGCTTTCATACATGTTCAGTGTTATATTATCAATGAAACTTGCGTTTCAACCATATAAAAATTCATTATAACTAAACGCAAAAATAAAAAACCGCTTTCGAAGACAGGAGGATGAATGATTAAACAGTACATAAACCATAAACCCGGGGCATCCCATCTTTTTATTTTCTTATGAATGGAATGAGACTGAACCCGCTTCCCGGCCGGAAATTCCTTTTAACACTCCAATGGCCGGGAAGTTTTATATTTCCTGTGTTACTATGGGCGAAAATCCTGGTATTATTCCAGGATTTTCGACCCGTAACACTTGCGTTGGTCGGCATTTTCCTGGATATGATGTAATTACAGGTATAGATTATTTCCTGCTTTTCTTGATTTGGGTCGTGGGCGTAGCCAACGCTGTAATAGAGAGAATAAGACCTTTGTGTCTTTTTGAGAAAGGAGGCAGGCTCCCCGGTGGTGTGCGCGGGAAGGAGTAAAAGATTATTTATATCCCGGGGGGCGCCTTTTTTATGGAATAAAAAGATAATACCTTACAGCTTTTCCTTTTATGTCAGTTTTGCCCCGCATACAACGCAATAATTTCCACCGCCGGAATCATTTCCGCAAGAAGGACAGGGGAGATTTCCGTCCTGCCCGGGACTTTTCTTGAGTAGTGCTGCAATCTCTGTATGTTTGTTTTTGTATGCAAACTTTAATGCCGTCATTCCCTTGTTATTCCCTTGATGAATTATTGCATCCGGTTTTGCCCCGTTTTCAAGAAGCAATTTTACCACTTCCAGGTTGCCTTCGGAAGAAGCGAAAATAACTGCCGTGGCACCGGAATCTGTTGCTTCATTTACCTTTGAACCGGACGTAATGAGCATTTTTACCACTTCCACATGTCCATTTAACGATGCTTCCATTAAAGCTGTCCAGCCGTATGTAGTTTTTATATTGGTATCGGCTTTTGCTTTAAGCAGGATAGAGACAATATCATCATTACCTTTGCGTGATGCCCAGAACAGGGCTGTAGCCCCATCATCATCCTTACTGTTGACATTTGCTCCCTTCTTTAAAGCATCTTTTACTCCATCAGCATCAAGATTTCCTGCACAGGTAAGAAGCCTGGCATCACAATCATTTAATGTCACTTTTTTTAATGATGGGGAACCCTCCATGAGTCTTGCTTTGCTTAAAAGTTTCATGATTTCCGGGTGTTTATGTATGGATGCGGCAATCATTACATCATTTGTCACCTGTGCTCTGTTTTTTAACAACAATCTCACAATTTTCTCATAACAAGCCCCGGAAGCTTTAGCAAGGGCAGATATATCAACACTGTCTTTTGCATTCACCTCCGCTCCTTCCTGTAAAAGAAGCGCTACAATATCAATATGACCGTTTGCCGCTGCAATAATCAGGGGAATATCCTCCGATCCGCTTTCAGGATTTACCTCTGCACCATTCCCGATCGCTTCGATTACTGCATCATAATCATCATTCCAGATTGCCTTGACGAGTTGTTTTGTCGCTTCTTTGTTGATTCCGGCTTTCCTCCTTATTTTTGTGTCGGGAACCTTTCTTTCCTGTTTTCCGAGAAGCTCTTCTATATCGGTAAAACCCTTGAGCCGGGCATAATCATATGCAGTCCGTAGTGCGAATCCTGCCATTGCCTTATCTGCCCCATGGGAAAGCAGTATCTCCACTATGTTCTTGTGTCCTTTGTCTGCTGCAAGCATCAGAGCGGAAAATCCATCCTTTTTTGATTGTGTATTCACCATTGCACCGTGGTCAAGCAGAACCCGGACAATTTCAGCATAACCGGAATCGGCAGCACGCATAAGTGGTGTTTCACCATATACATTTGTCGTATTCACCTCTGCTTTCCGGCTAACAAGCAGGGTGACTGCTTCAAGACTTCCTTTCCCCACCGCATACATGAGTGCGCTGAACCTATCATTCGATTTATAATTAATATCTGCACCATTATCCAGGAGAAGTTTCAACACCTCTGTATGTCCGCCCACGGAAGCAGCAATCAGTGCTGTCGCATGCAGCTGTGACTCTGCACAATCGACTTCTGCTCCTTTACCAAGAAGCAGTTTCACGACATCTGCATGTCCGTTCCCTGCTGCGCTTATAAGTGCTGTAGAACCCTGTTTTTCCTGTACATTTACCTCTGCATTATTTTCGAGGAGTATATTGACAGCACCGGTATGTCCGTTTTTTGCTGCAAACATTAATGCTGTCCAGCCGGTACGGCTTTTTTTGTTTACCCCGGCCCCATGTTCCAGGAGCAAGGAAATGAACGCATTGTCTCCTGCACTGCTGGCAAGCATAAGAGGAGTCCATCCTTTCTCCGGATCGGGTTCATTTACCTCCGCACCCTGGATAATCATTTCTTTTGCTTTATTTATTTTTCCCTTTATAAGAAGAGAGACAATGGATTCTGCCATAGCAATTCCTTTCCATTCATAATTCTGATGCATGAGTATAGTAAAATCAACCAGGAGTTCACTTTTTTAGATAGAAAAAATTATACGATATGGAAACGTCGTATACTGCGTCCTGGACAAAGTATCTTCGATACTGCGTCCAGGGAAAATCCTCTTGAGTTGGGTGGGATTTCAATATCTGGCCGGGTGGAAATTCGAAAACAGGCAAAACTACTTGACATAAAAAAATAGAACCACTGAATACACGGAAAACACTGAATGAAGAAGAAGAGCTATAATATTACTCGTTCAATCTGTAAATTTGGATGA
>JAFGQK010000028.1 GCA_016935735.1 Spirochaetales bacterium
CCTGGATTATTCTAATCCCTGGATTATTCTAATCCCTGGATTATTCTAATCCTTGGATTATTCTAATCCTTGGATTATTCTAATCCTTGGCCGTTTCCGTAAGCATTCCAAAATCAAGGTGCCCATTTATATTTAGCTTTTTCATATGGATATTCTTCCTGATTGCACTCGTTAAAACCCTCTGGTAAGTAAAGAGAAAATAGGCATTATCGTGGATATATTTATCCAGCTCTTTTAATCTTCTTTCATGTTCAAAAGGATCTGCAACATTAGCCCAATTATGCATGACCTCATATTCTTTGTAATTGTAAGGTGTATGTGCAATATATGACATACTGCTTAACATGAGTGTATCGCAATTGAACAGCATATTTATAACCGGGTTATCTACAATCCATGCGGTCATATCATATCCGGTTGCCGGTTCAGTTCCGTATATATGTGACATATAAGGTGCCTTTACTATATATTGAAGCTGTGGAACAATTTCAAGCTCAAGCTTTACCTTTATATCCAATAAATCCTCTTTTATCAGATTCATCACCGTTTCCGTGATATCCGTGGCAAAAACCTTCAATGTAAATCCATCTTCGTATCCGGCTTCTTTCAAAAGCTCTCTTGCTTTTGCCACATCATATTTATATGGAGTAATATTTTCATTATAACCGAACTCTCCCCTTCTGCCTATAGAAGCCAGTGCAATTCCTTTCCCGTATTCAGCATATCGTATTATTCTTTCCATATCAACAGCATGATTCAAGGCTTTTCTTACCCTGACATCTTTTAACGGACCTTTATTCCTTAAAGAAATCCAGATAGATGACAATACCAGACGTTCCATAATATCCGTATTTACATCCGCTTCTATTTTTTTCCTGTATTTACCGGGAAGATGCATGATAAAATCGGCTTTCCCGGCAATAATCGTTTCATGCCATTTTTCAACAGGTAATATTTTAAAAACCAGGTTCTTTATTTTTGGAATTCCCGGCTGCCAGTAATCGTCATTCCTTGTTAATACAATCTGTTTTCCATGATCCCATTTGAGGAATTTATAAGGACCTGTCCCAATGGGATTTGTTTTTAATTCTTCCAGGGGATAATCCTTTGGGAGGACGGCACTGAACATATGCATCATATGGGTTATAATACCGGATTCGCTCTTCAGGACGAAATTCACCGTGTATTTATCGACTACAACAACCTCTTTAACATTTACAAGATGCTGATTGTTCCAGATAAGGGCAGTTGCAGAATTCACATCAGGATTCAGGTGTGTATCAATTGTATATTTCACATCATAGGCATCAAACTCCTTACCATTATGAAATTTCACCCCCTGCCGAAGCTTGAACTGGTATGTTTTTTCCCCAATCTGTCTCCAGTTTAAAGCGAGTCCGGGTTTAAGGTTTCCGTCATAATCGTGGTAAGTAAGTGAATCATAAATGACACTGGAAAATGTCCCCATATCAGGGTCATTCGCATGCACCGGATCCATGGCCAATGGGTTATCGGTATAATTTAAAATAATAAAATTGTCTATACTGGATGCGGGATATTCCTCTTCTTCATCTTTGATATTATGGGGTTCAATCCTTTTTTCACAGGCAGCCATGAAACATAAGGTGAGAAGGCATACTGTTATCCGGATGAATACATTCATCATTACTCCCTTTTTATTACAACCACATAAAAGTAATATAATATAACCTGGATAAAAGTGTATAGAAGATATAAGGAAATTTCAAATTCTTTTATTATGTGAGGTTCTTGCAAAAATACCATATTTACTGCAAGAACCAACCTGGACAAGAGTGGAGTGTTTTTAATTCCTTTTAATATAATAAAATAAAAATACTCCAAAGCCAATTGCAAAAAATCTACAATTATTTTTGGATTTATGCAATTGGCTAATGTAATACTTAAATGAAGAATAAAAACCTGGTTTTGCGTAACAGGTGTTGAAAGTCATTATTATCTTTACAGGAGCATGTTTTTATTATATAGTTATGGTGATAACAAAATCTCTTGTTTTTATATCGATGGATGGTCTTTCATTGCTTTTTGAACAGTTTAAGTGTTGACCGGGTGTTCAACAGTAGTTGAACCCCAATTGTAATTTTAACAAGGTGGAACCTGCTTAAATCATAATAGCGGGTTTTCATGCTTTTCCTGATTTGGGTTGTGGGCAGGGCCAGTGCTGTAATGATGAGTATCTGGAGGATTTTATAATGGAAAGAAGAAGATATAAAAGGGTAAAAAAAGACTTTAAAGTATGCCTTATAGAAAAACAAGAGAATAAGATTAACATTATAAATCTGAAAAAAGCTCAAAATGTGAGTGCCTGCGGAATTCTTGTTGATTATGAAGAATCAGTAAATGTAAATACAATAATAAAAATTCAATTTTTAGATCAAAATTCTTTTGTTTTTTTTGAGAGTGAAGCCAGGGTTATACGGGTGGAAATCAATCCGGATAACCAGACATACAGCATTGGTATTGAATTTATAAATATGAATAAGAAAGATAGAAAAAAACTGAAACGTTACCTTATAGAAGAGTAATCTGATTTCATTTCCAGTCCGAATTCCTCATAAACAATCGGATCTGCACAGGACAGAGGCATACCAAGCTGTTCGGATGCAGCCCTGCATCCTGCCCAGCATCTGGTGAACAGGGAACAATCTGTACATATTTCCGGTACAGTATTCCGCCATTCCTGGACATATGGGGAAGTGAGTATTTCCTCAAATGAATTTTTAAAAATATTCCCTATCGTATGTGGAGAATGATTACAGAACCGGATGTTCCCATCCGGATCCAATGTCCATGGCCGGTTATTATTTTTTGGATAACATGCAGAAAATCCAATAGACTTATAAAGATCGGGGTTAATAACACAGAAAGGAGTACAGACATTGGATGTTACACTGAGCCGGAGTCTGTTTACGGTTTTATTTGCCTTTTTAAAAATTTGTTTTAATTCGGAATTCGTAAGTCCGATTTCTTCTTTTTCTTTTATCCCCTGTCCGCCAATATTAAAACGGTTAAGCATGATCCTTTTTATTCCAAGACTTTTGATATACTCCATCGTTTTGGGCACCTGCCAGCCATTCAATTTGGTAATTACAACAACAACAACAACCTGCCCCTTTAATTCCAGAATAGTCTTTACTGATGCAATTGATCTTTTCCATGCCCCCTGCCGTCCTGCAATCCGGTCATGCGTCTCTTCATCGTAGGAATGGATAGGGAACTCAAAAAGTTGTACCCCCATTTTAAGAAGCATTTCATAGTCCTGCCGGGTACCTTTATATCCATTACTGATAATCGTTACCCCTTTATTTTTCATACGGCAGAAAAGGGCGATTTCTGCCATCCTGGGAAAAACAAATGGTTCTCCGCCGGAAAACGTAACATGATCCACATCAACAATCTGAAAAAGCCTTTTAAGGGCTTTTTTTACCTTGCCAAAACTCGCTTCTCTGGGCGCGCTTTCCCCCGGTCTTTTCCAGATATTATAACAATACTTACATGAAAGATTGCATCTGGGGGTAATTTCCAGTACAACAAACGGAAGTTTTATTTTCATTATCAAAAGGAAACGGGGCTGTCCAAAAAGTCTTTTTTTGTTTAAAAATAGTGGTATTTTAATGAGAAAATACTTACAAACACCACTATATATGGATTAGTTTCTAAGAAATTTGACTTTTTAGACA
>JAFGQK010000248.1 GCA_016935735.1 Spirochaetales bacterium
CTACGCCCACAACCCAAATCAAGAGAAGCAGGAAATAATTTATACCTGTAATTACATCAGATCCAGAAAGGATCCGGCCAACGCACGTGGTTCCAAAAACCCGATTATAAACTTCCACCCAACAATATTGAATACTGTACAACATTAAGACCATCCTGTATAATTCCAGCATCTTTATACTGAAAGCGTGAGAAATGAAATTTAAACCATTAACTGTCCTTTCTGCCCTTTTTTTGTTTATTGTTCTTGTCCTTATTATTCTAAGACTCTTTTTCATGGAAAACTTCGTTGTAAGGGCAGGTTCAATGCGGGAAACACTGAAGCATGGGGATTATATCTTGAGCTGGAGGTTCGTTTCATTAAAAGATAATTGCAACCGGTTGTTTCATATTCCCTTGAAAAGAAAAGACATTGTCGTGTTAAAGGTTCCGGGTGAACGAGACAGCCTTATTAAAAGAATTATCGGGCTCCCTGGTGAAACGGTCGAGTTCCGGGAAAAGAGTCTTTTTATAAATGGCAGCCACTTTGTGGAAAGCTATGTAAATCAGGATGTTCATTACAATAATAAGACTTTCCATATCCCGGAAGGAAAACTCCTTGTTCTCGGGGATGTACGGTTAACCAGCAGAGACAGCAGGGATTTCGGGCTTCTTTCGATTGACGATATTAAAGGGAAAGTCTTTCTTATTTATTTTCCGTTTCACAGAATACGGTTTTTATAGTTGTAAGCATTCTTTACTTTGATAGATGTTCTACCTTACCATTCGGATACCCAATGAACAGATCGGTTACTTTCAAGGTAAAAATACCGTTATCGACCACCCCTGGTATGGCATTTATGGTCTTTTCCATTTCGCCGGGGGAAAAAGACTCTTTAAACGATACATCCAGAAGAATATTTCCCTGTTTTGTAATAACCGGACCTGCTATCTTTTCTGCCATCCGTACAGTATACCTGGCCCCCAGTGATTCCAGTGCCTTTGATACGGGAATCAGTGCAAACGGGAATACTTCTACTGGTATGGGAAATGTCTCTCCAAGGTAGTTTACCAGTTTTAAATGGTCCGCAATAATTGCATAATGGGAGGAACAGCTTCCTGTTATCTTTTCCACAACCAGGGCACCGCCACCCCCTTTAATAAGATTCCAGCCGGGATCAATCTCATCTGCACCATCGATAGTAAGATCAAGCCTGCCGTCTATTTCCGGGTCTGTAAGGGACCGGAATGGGATATCGCTGTTGTAGCATTCCAATTCTGTCTGAAGACTTGTCGGGACAAAGAGAGTATTTGTAAAATCCCCCTGTTTTATCCGTTCTTTTATCCACCTTATTGCATGCAGCATTGTTGAACCTGTTCCAAGTCCAATTTTCATCCCGTCTTTTATCAGGGCATTTACCACTTCTATTCCTGTCTTTTTCTTGATTTCTGATTTTTCCACTCAACTATCTCCTGTTCTTAAAATGATTATACCCGGAAATTGTCTATTTTTATCATTTTTTCTTTATTAATGAAAGTATCCAGGCTTATTTGTTTGTATAAAACATGAAATTATCAGTATATTTATTATGACAGGTTTGTGTTTCATTTGAAATATATAAGTTAATAACTCTATAATAAGGAAAGAGTTTTTTTTGAATGTTGGTGCCATGAAAATACGCCCTGAAGAAGAGATGATTCTTCCCAATATTTCCTATCATAAAATACTGGACCAGATTAAAGATGGTATTTTTATAACAGATGTGGATAGAAAAATCGTTTACTGGAACCAGGGAGCAGAAGAACTTACCGGGTTTAAAAACGATGATGTCCTGGGCGAATACTGTTATGATTTCAAAGGACTTTGCAATACAGACCAGAAAGGGTTTTATCTCTGTGAGTTAGGGACGTGCCCCCTGGAAAAAGCACTTATTACCAATGCTTCCTGTGTTTATCCCCACATTGTCTTTATAGAAAAAAAGAACGGGAAAGAACTGCCTGCATCGATAAATGTCGGTCCGATTCATGATAAAAACGGAAAAATAGTGGGGGGGTTCTGCGTGTTCAGGGATATGAGTGACGAATACCGGCAGATGAAACTTGCAGGAGAAATACAGAAAAAAATGATTACTCTCGGGAAGATCAGGAAAAATGGTGTGTTAATCGAAACCTTCTATGAACCGGTGGAAGAGATCGGCGGGGATTTTATGGAAGCCTTTTTTCTTGATGATAAAAGCCTTGTTGCAACAGTTGCCGATGTAACAGGACACGGCATTTCCGCTTCACTCTTTACCGTCATTTACAAGACACTCCTCCACTCTTCTTTTTCTCAACTTCATAATCCATCGGAGGTTTTGCACAATGTCAATGAAGGTTTTATCAATACGACACAGGTCGAAGGGTATTACCTTACTGCATCCCTGATTATATTCAATCCCGTTACCAGGAGGGGAAAATTCGTTTCAGCGCGGCATCCGCCCGGACTCATTTTTAAGAAAAATGAAAAGGGATACTACCTTAAGCAGGAATTATCACTCCAATCCATCATGATCGGGGTGGAAGAGAATGCATATTTCCAGGAGATGGATTTTCAACTTGACAAAGGAGAGTTTCTTCTTCTTACGTCGGATGGACTCTGGGAAGCGGAATGTACCAACGATGAGTTCTTTGGCCTGAACGGAATCGAAGAGTTTCTTGCAGATTATCGCGGTTATGATATTCTGAATGATATGGTAAAGTCTTTATATGAAAAAAGCAAGTATATCGAATTCCAGGATGATATAAGTATGATTAAAATCGAACCTGTTGAAGATACTTCAATAGACCTGCAGAATTTTTAATATTCTTTCTTTGCCTGTAAAAGACAGGTGCAAGAGCCGGAGGTAAATTATTTTCTGCAATAAGTCGATACTGTTTATAATGAGATTCCTTTTTCCTTTTGTATTTCTTATATGCACTATTCCCTGTTTCAGTTTGGAGACCGGGTATGCATCCTGGTATGGCGGTAAATTCCATGGACGTATTACTGCAAATGGGGAAGTATATGATATGAATAAACTTACTGCCGCACACAAAACCCTTCCTTTTGGGACCTTTGTAAAAGTCGTTAATATTGATAATGGAAAAAGTATTGTCGTAAAAATCAATGACAGGGGCCCTTTTGTGGAGGGAAGGATTATTGATCTTTCCAGGGCTGCGGCAGAGAAAATCGATATGTTGAAAACCGGGATTGCACGGGTATTCATCGAGGTGGTGCCCGGGGCAGAAGATAAAGAATTCCTGTATTCTATACAAATCGGGTCATATTCGGAGCAGAAGAATGCAATACACTTAAGGGATTTCTTGAAAGAAAAGGGATTTACTGTGACAATTGAAGTATCCTCAAATGGATTTCACCGGGTTATTGTAACTGATATTGAATATAATTCACTGCAACCCCTTTTAAAAGAGCTTGCAGACGTGGGATTTATTCATGTCCTTGTAAAACGAAAAGAACAGCCAGGACAAAAATCCCCCGGATGAACACATCTTCATTTTATTTTGAAATTGGAAATACATAAAAAAAGTGGTATATTACATATGCATGAATAGGGGTGTGTTTGTTTTTCTATTCTTCATAGCTTTTCCTGTTTTTATTTTTGCAGTAAATGCAGAAACGACTTATGACAGTGAACACTATTATAATACGACAGGAAATGTTATTTTTAACCTTTCCTGTAAAGAATTAACGGATATTCTTACAAATTATGATGGGTACCGCAATTGGGCACTTAAAGGAATAGATGGCAAAGATTCCCGCTCCAGGAAATTTATCGCGATTCTTACCGATATTATCTACCGGCAGGAAAGCCAGAAATTCATCCTTGTTTTTGATGTTAATCTTTTCTGGCCATTCGGGAGTAAAGGAAATAATATTTATTTTGATATTAGAAAAGAATATACATCCACCGGGTTACTGAAATCCATTGAATTCGAACTTTCAGAGCCTGCCTTTCTCGTCCCCAGGGCGGTTTTATCCCTTCAATTATATGAACATTCTATTGGCAGTAGAATCTATTTTAAAAGTAGAATAAAATTAGCCTGGTTTATTGATCTATTTTATACTCTTAAAGGATTTAAAAAGAATTTTGAAGTGCGAATTGTGAATATAATGAGAAATATAAAAAGCTTTCAAAGAAAAGAAAAAAAGAAGATGGATAATGCCGGAACAGAACCCGGGCCCTTTATGAAATTATTAAAAAAAAGTCCGGGACCATGATGCCCTGTACAAAAAAGAATCAAAAGGCAGTGGTATAGATAACATCTATTGTTTTTTCCAGGTTGAATTTATTCCTTGTTTTTTACCATTATAAATTCTATACTTATAGAAAATGTCATTATGATAAAAAATATCAATGTATAGAAAATTATATTAAAATTCACCGATGAGAGTTATATACCCTTGAGTATATGACCACAACAGGAGAGAGTGTATGTCAGGGAAGTTTTTTCATTTCTTTTTATTTTCCTATGAATCGGAAACACTGGAAATTCAAAAAAAGGCGAAGATTCTTCTTATTCTCATACTGGTGCTTATTTGCGGTATTATTGTTGTTTATTTTAATGCTGTCATTAATAGAATGATAAGCATAATGACTAATTTCATATTTTTATTTACGCTTATCGTATTTGGCATTTCCCTGGTACTCATAAAGAAGAGAAAGTATAAAGTTGCAAGTTATCTATTTATAATGAGTGCGTATGCAATCATGAATGCATTTATCTACATCGGAGAACCTGGCAATGCGGCAAAAGAAATCAATACCTGTGCATTTTATATGCTGTTTTCCATGAGTATCAGTTTGTTAATCGCTTATGTATGGCACCAGTTATTGTTAGCCACAACGATGAGTATTATAAGCCAGGTTATGGTTTTTATTCTCCGGGTAATTTCTTTCCCTTCAGCGGAAGGAAGTCAGACAGTTAACACCTTTATCACCAGTCTTGTTCTTATTATGTTATCCTGTTTCTTCGGGATTCTCATTCACCGGCTCACCAAAGACGTGATTGGTGTTGCCGGGAAAGAGTCTTTGATAAATTACGACAGGTACAAAAAAATCGAAATATTGATTAATAAATCAAAAGACGGAATCTTAATCGGGGAAACCCTGATTAATACAACAAATAAAATTCTTACTATTATAAATACCATGAACCAGAGGCTTTCCTCTGTTAATACCGAAACCTCACTTATGACAGATGAAATAAACAGTACCCTGGTAATCAATAATCAGGTACTCTCTGCTTCCGAACAGGTAAAGATAAAAACAAAAGAAAATATTTCGGCTGTTAATGAATCTTCCGCTGCAATTGAAGAAATGACCGCATCCATTAATACTATAACGGGAATTGCCAAAGAAAAAACCAGGGCGTTATCCGAACTGGTTGATGATGCAAAAGAAGGAGAGGACCAGATGATGGAGTCCATTCATAACATGGATGACATATCCAAATCTGCGCAGAATCTCCTCGAAGTTATTGGTATGATTGAAAATATCGCCAGCCAGACAGACATGCTTGCCATGAATGCGGCAATAGAAGCTGCCCATGCCGGTGAATACGGAAAAGGATTTGCCGTCGTTGCAGATGAAATACGGAAGCTTTCCGAGGAAACCTATGCGAATACAAAAACAATTTCCTGTAATCTTGAACAGAATATTAAAGACATTATTGCTGCATCCAAAAAGAATAGAATAGCAGGAAGTTACTTTGAGAAGATATCCGCCAAACTGAAATCCGTTGCCGATGCAATTCTTGAGATTGTTCAGAATATCGACGAAATAGCCTTTGGAACAAAAGATATCCTTGAAGGTATTTCAAGGGTAATGAATTTGTCTACAGAAATGACAGATTCAATGAAAGAAACTGATACACTTATTGAAAAAAATAATTACAGTATAAACAACATTTCTGGTTTCTCCGAAAAATTAAAAGAGATGATCGGGGAAAATATGGAGGTTATATCCTCTATCCAGGAAGAAATGGAAAAACTAAAAGCTATTGAGGAAAAAAATATCCGCTACATTGAAGCACAGAAAAATGAAATGCATGAAATTAAATCAATAACAGAAATAGATGAAGAAGATGAGTCAACAGCTATCCAATTATGGAAAGGAAAAGAGTAATAAAACAAAGTGGTTATATTGAGAAATCGTACCCCAGGTTAATGAACAGCTTGCAATTTATATTCATTTCAGATATAATGAGTCTGGATATATGGATTTATGAGTAAAGACCGGAAATAAAAAAGAGTTCTTAGAAAGTGAGGAAATTGGTGCATCGTACGGCTGTTTACACCTCAAAAGGCCTATTTTATTTTTCATTAATACTTTTACTACCTGTACTCATGCATTTCTTTCTCATGGGGGCTGTCCGGAAAATGCAATTTTGATAAAATTGGATTTTCCAGACAGTCCAGGGAACCTTTTCTTATTTAGCGGCATTTACTATATTAAAGTAGATATGTATGATCTTAAAATAGAGAAGGGTACTTGCTTCTCTAATGTAAAGTGTATACTTAAGAATTTTAAAAACGGAGGAATAACATGCCCAAAGAATTGAAGTATGCGGATGAAGCTTCAAAGAAAATGGTTCTGAAAGCGAATGAAGAGAATCTGGAAACGGTATGGGACAGGTATGAAAAGATGCAGCCGCAATGCGGATTCGGATTAATGGGTATTTGCTGTAAAATCTGCAGTATGGGGCCGTGCAGGATTGATCCCTTTGGAGAAGGGCCCCGGACAGGAATTTGCGGTGCAAATGCAGATACCATTGCAGCACGGAATCTTATCCGTATGATTGCAGGCGGCGCTGCTGCCCATTCGGATCATGGCCGGGATATTGCCCATGCCCTGCTTATGGCGGCACAAAATCCGTCCAGTGATTATACCATAAAGGATGAAGAAAAACTCAAGGCAATTGCCGGGATTTATCATATACAAACGGAAAACCGTGATACCAGGGAAATCGCACTGGATCTCGCACGGGCTGCATTGAATGAGTTCGGGCAGCAGGAGGGTACCCTTGTTATGGCAGAACGGGCACCGGAAGCCCGGGTAAAACGGTGGAAGGAACTCGGCATCATGCCGCGTGCAATCGACAGGGAAATAGTGGAAATTATGCACCGCACTCATATGGGTGTGGATACGGATTACAGGAACCTCATTCGCCAGGGACTCCGTGCCTGCCTGGGAGACGGCTGGGGCGGTTCCATGATTGCCACGGAACTTTCCGATATTCTCTTTGGGACACCCAATCCAATACGGGGGGAATCAAATCTCGGAGTCCTGGACAAGGATAAAGTGAATCTTATTGTTCATGGTCATGAACCGACACTCTCGGACATAATTGCTTACGTTTGCCAGGATGAAAAGCTTATAAAAAAAGCAAAAGATAAGGGTGCGGCCGGTATTCAACTGGCAGGAATTTGTTGTACTGCAAATGAAATCCTTATGAGGCATGGAATCCCGGTAGCAGGGAATTTCCTCCAGCAGGAACTCGCCATACTCACCGGTGCGGTCGACCTCATGCTTGTCGATGTACAGTGTATTATGCCCGGGTTAAGCAGCCTTTCAAACTGTTTTCATACAAAGCTTGTGACCACATCCCCCAAGGCGAAAATGCCGGGAGTGGAGCATATCGAGTTTCATGAAGACCATGCAGTAAAAATTGCTACCACCATTATCGAGCAGGCGATAGAAAATTTTTCAAAAAGAGACGGAAAACGCGTGGTAATCCCGAAAGAAACAAAAGGACTTGTTGCAGGATTCACTTCCGAGTCAGTCTTTAACTTTCTTGGGGGAAAATACCGGGCTTCCTACAGGCCTTTGAATGATGCGGTTATAGCAGGAAGGTTAAGAGGTGCTGCCGGTGTGATCGGATGTTCCAATCCCAATATGGAATATGAGGAAGGCCACATCAAAATGGTCCTGGAATTAATCAAGAATGATACACTTGTCGTGACAACAGGGTGTAATGCTATTAGTTGCGCAAAACACGGGCTTCTCCAGCCGGAAAATGCTTTCAAATATGCAGGGGAAGGACTCCAGGAAATATGCAGGGCAGTAGGAATACCGCCGGTACTCCATGTTGGTTCCTGCGTTGATAACAGCAGGATACTCACCACCCTTACTCATGTCGTCACAGAAGGGGGGCTGGGAAATGATATCTCTGATTTACCCGTAGCAGGGGCGGCACCGGAATGGATGAGTGAAAAAGCCGTCTCTATCGGGTTTTATTTTGTTGCTTCCGGGGTGTACACGATAATCTGCCGGCCCCTTGCAGTAATGGGGAGTAAAAACCTGCATGATTACCTTACCGACGGGATAGAAAAGGAAGTGGGCGGTAAATGGGCTTTTGAACTGGATCCTGTAAAAGCAGCGCACATGATGCTCGATCATATCGATAGGAAAAGAAAGGCATTGAAATTAAAGCCGCTCATGTATGAGCAGGCATATAAACCAAAAGATATCTAAGCGGGGAGACAAGGGGATATATGGATAAGATCATTATTGTTGATATAAAAAGATGTATGGGGTGCCATTCATGTGAACTTGCATGTTCAGTAGCGCACTCTATAAATAAAGACCTGTTTCAGGCCATCCGGGAAGAAAATGTACAGATCCCGAGGATTATCCTGGATCATTGTGATGATACATCCTTTCCTGTCCATTGCAGGCATTGTGAAGATGCACCATGTGTTATCGTATGCCCTTCAAAAGCAATGTCAAGACCAACCGAAACCGGCCCTGTGGTTCTTGATAAAGATAAATGCATCGGTTGCCATGCATGTATTATTGTATGTCCCTTTGGTGTGATAAAAAAAGACAGGGACGGGAAAAGCTTGTTAAAATGCGATCTTTGTTTTGAAAGACTGGAAGCCGGAAAAGAACCGGCATGTGTGGAAGCATGCCCCACCGGTGCGATAAAGTTCGTAACAATTGATGAGGCAACAAAAATGAAGAGAAGGGATATGATGAAGGGTTATATCGTTGTTATGAAACAGGATATGGGGGCGCTTAAGGAGTAAAAATGATAACGACCAGGGAATCATTGAACAGTATATTGAACAAATATCCGAAAAATCCTGAATATCTTCTTCCCGTATTGCAGGATATACAGCTTGAATTTCACTATCTGTCAGAGGAATCATTAAAGAGTGTCTCGGAGAAACTGGGGTTACCTCTTACCAGGGTCTATTCTGTGGCAACTTTCTATAATGCTTTTTCATTACAACCAAAGGGAAAGAACATTATCCAGGTCTGCCTTGGAACAGCATGTCATATAAAAGGAAGTCCCAGGTTATTGGATGAACTTGTCCTGGTACTTGGGATCAAAGAGGGCGAAACAACAGAAAACGGTCTTTTTTCTGTAGAAGCAGTACGATGTCTTGGATGCTGCAGCCTGGCCCCGGCCATGATGATAAACGGGAAAACATACGGGAATGTGAAGCCGGAAAATATAACCACAATATTGGAAGAATATAAGACGAAGAATCATGAAGACTAAAATTGTAACAAAAGAAGATCTGGATATCTTGAATAATGAGGGCATACATCATATTTTCCCGGATAAAATAAAACTGTCTATACAAATGGGAACCTGTGGAAAAGCATCCGGTGCTGAAAGGATATATCATATCATCAAAAATAAGATAAATACGGATATTCTCCTGACCAGTACCGGCTGTATCGGATTATGTGAAAAGGAACCAATGGTTAATGTCTTTGTTCCCGGTTATTATCCTGTCGTATATTGCGATCTGGACGAAGAAGCCCTGGAAGAGTTATTACCAGCGTGGATACAGGGGGAATTACCGGAAAAGAATTGTCTTATGCAATTAAATAGGACAACATTCAATACGAACGGCCCAATATTAAAGGTGAAAGAAAATATCCCACAAATGGAAGAAGTATCCTTTTTCAAACTCCAGAAAAAGATTGCATTACAGAACAGCGGTATCATTGATCCTTTTAGCGTAGAGGAATATACCGGCAGGGGCGGATACTACTCCCTTTACCATGTACTTAAGGATCTTGCACCGGAAAAGGTAATAGAAATAATTACCGATTCCGGCTTAAGAGGCAGGGGCGGGGGCGGATTTTTAACCGGAAGAAAGTGGCAGTCCTGCAGAAATGCACCGGGTGAGCCCAAATATGTTATATGTAATGCCGACGAAGGGGACCCGGGTGCATATATGGACAGGACAGTCATAGAAGGAGATCCTTTCAGGATACTTGAAGGGATGGCCATTGGAGCATACGGAATCGGGAGCCCGGAAGGGTATATTTATGTAAGGACAGAATACCCTCTTGCAGTTGAGACACTTCATAAGGCAATCCGGGAAGCAAGAGAATATGGTCTTCTAGGGGAACATATCTTTGGAACGGATTTTTCCTTTGACATTAATATAAGACGCGGGGGAGGTGCTTTCATTTGCGGGGAATCAACCGCTTTAATGGCATCAATCGAAGGGAAGGTCGGTGAACCGCGGGTAAAGCATATTCACACAGTTGTATCCGGTTTCAGGGAAAAGCCGACAACCTTGAATAATGTGGAAACATGGGCAAACATACCGGCCATTATTTCAATGGGGAGTGAGGAATTTAAAAAAATAGGAACAAAGGGGAGTACAGGAACCAAGGTGTTTTCCGTTGTTGGAAAGATCATGAATAATGGACTGGTGGAAATTCCAATGGGAATTACCGTAAAGGAAATCATCTTCGATATTGGCGGTGGTATTCCTTTTGGGAAAAAATTTAAAGCAGTCCAGACAGGAGGTCCATCCGGGGGTTGTATCCCGGAGAAATTGCTTGATATGCCGGTGGATTTTGATGAACTTAAAAAAGCAGGTTCCATGATGGGTTCAGGCGGGATGATTATTATGGATGAGGATACCTGTATGGTGGATGTGGCACGTTATTTCGTCTCTTTCCTTGTACAGGAATCGTGTGGAAAATGTACATCATGTAGGGAGGGGACATATCAGCTTTTCAATATCCTTAATCGGATAACAGAAGGACAGGGAAAGGAAGAGGACATCACGCTGCTTGAAGAATTATCGGAAACGATTATCGATACATCACTCTGCGCCCTTGGGAAGACAGCGCCGAATCCTGTATTAAGTACATTAAAGTATTTCAGGGACGAATATGACGCACATATAAAGGAAAAAAAATGCCCTGCGCGTGTCTGCAAGGCTCTTATTGAATACAGGATCATTCCCGAAAAATGTACGGCATGCGGAAAATGCAGAAAAGCCTGCCCGTATAATGCAATAGCAGGTGAAAAGAAAGTGCCACATCAAATCATAAAGGATAAATGCGTAAAATGCGGCATATGCTTCGAGATATGTCCTTTTGATGCAATAACGAAGGTATAGACAATGGAAGAAAAGGATATCTGTACTATTAAGATAGATGGGAAAAAGATAAGCCTTGCAAAGGGTTCCACAGTACTGGAAGGAGCGAAAATGCTGGGTATCTTTATTCCTACTCTCTGTTATCATGAAGCATTACCTCCACGGGGGAATTGTAGACTCTGTATAGTTGAAATGAGTATTGTAAAGAGGGGAAGAACTTACAGCTGGATTGATGCCTCCTGTGTTTATCCTGTAGAGGATGGGTTAATCGTGCAAACAGATACCCCAAAGGTCAGGAGAGAGAGGAAACTCATCCTGGAACTTCTTCTTTCCCGTGCCCCGGATTCCGATGTGTTAAACAAACTTGCAGTGGAGTATGATGCGGACAAAAACCGGTTTGTTTCTTCTGATAATGGAGACTCGAACTGTATTCTCTGCGGTCTCTGTGTCGATGTGTGCAACAACCTGATGCACTCATCCGGAATCGGGACAGCTTTCAGGGGAATAAATAAAAAAGTAGTCTCTCCCTTTAACATCACGCAGGAGGTATGTACAGGATGTTTGGCCTGTATCTCTGTCTGTCCGACAGGTGCAATAAAAGCACGATTTGAGGGAGAGAATCTGAATATTGAAACATGGAACGTGAAATTGAAAATGCTTAAGTGTCATTCCTGTGGTAAACCTTTCTATCCCGGGGTATATGTTGATATGCTTAAGGATAAAGTAACCATGGCAGAAGAACTACTTAAGAAATGTCCTGAATGCAGGAGGAAAGTTTTTAGACTTTCAGTGAAATAATATAGACAGGAGCATAACAATGTCAAAGATTATTGCAAAAGCAGCGATCCGGGGTGCCCATGCAATGGTGAAGCAGGCAGAAGAAAATCTTAACAAGGCGATTGAACAGAAAGGAAAGGATGCTTTAGTCCAGTACCCCAATACAGCATATTATCTTCCTATTATTCTGCTTACCCTTGGGCAAAAAGTGGAAAAGGTGGGAGACCTTGAAGATTCACTTAAAGAGGCAAAAAAACTTCTTGCAGATATCCCGTCCGATGAACTCTGGCTTCCTTACCTGGGAGATACACTTAATGCCGGGATTGCAACATTAATCTCTGAAGAGATTATTGAATCTTTAAAGTATACTGTTGGTCCCGATCCTGTCCAGGGAATATGGCTGGGGTTTACCGGTGATAATATATTGAGAATGCAGGGGATAAAACTCGTGGACGGCAGGATGCCCGGTTTTGCAGCAATAGCTGGATGTACGCATACAAACGAAGAAGCGGTCCGTCTTGTCCGCGGCCTCCAGGAGCGGAGTATACTGGTCTTTATGGCGGGACACACCAATGGAAGGGCGATCGCAGAACAGCTGGCAGAAGAAGGGATCGAGATGAACTGGGATACCTTTCTTGTGCCTTATGGAAAGGAGATTACCGCTGCAATTCACGCACTGAATTTTGCAGCCAGGTCCGCGATGACCTTCGGGGGCATCGAACCGGGTAATTTGAAAGCAGCAAGGGAAATTCTCCTTTATAATAAAAACAGGGTGTATGCCTTTGTCATGGCACTTGGAGCGGATACGGATGTTCCGGATAAGGAACAGCTTATAACGGATGAGAAATATGCTACCGCAGCAGGGGCTATCAACTTCGGTTTTCCTGTTATTTCAGATGTTAACATTCCCCAGATACTTCCCACGGGAATATGTACCTATGAGCATGTCATTTCCGGGATTAAGCTGGATGAAATCATCAGCAGGGCGATCGAACTAAGGGGTCTTACCATAAAACTGGAAAAAATTCCTATTCCCGTGCCGTATGGAGCCGGGTTTGAAGGTGAACGTGTGCGGAAAGAGAATATGTATGTCCAGTTCGGTGGCAAATATACCGATGGCTTTGAACTCTTAAGAATGAAACCGATGAACGAGGTAGAAGACGGCAAGATCGAAGTGATCGGACCCGAGGTTGATGAAATGAAAGAAGGGGAAGCATATCCCCTGGGGATTGTCGTTGAAGTTGCGGGCAGGGATTTCCAGGAGGACTTCGAGAGTGTCCTGGAGCGCCGGATCCATGAGTTTATTTCATGCGCAAATGGTATTTTCCATATGGGACAAAGATCAATCATATGGGTGCGTATCAGCAAGGATGCGTACAATAAAGGATTCAAAATAAAGGATTTCGGCGAGATCCTGCTTGCCAGGATGCATGATGAGTTTTCCAGGATCGTGGACAGGGTACAGGTGAAGATCTATACGGATGAGGCAAAACTAAAGAAACTTGTCGAGGAAGCAAAAGTAGTATACAGCCACCGTGACGACAAAATCGGGAATATGACAGATGAGGATGTGGATATTTTTTACTCATGTACCCTCTGTCAGTCATATGCACCGGATCATGTATGCATTGTCACCCCCCAGCGTCTCGGGTTGTGCGGTGCATACACATGGCTGGACTGCAAAGCATCATACCAGATAAACAAGCACGGTCCGAATGAACCGGTGGAAAAAGGGGAATGCATCGATCCTGTCAAAGGACAGTGGAAAAACATCAATAACTATATCGAAGTAAAATCGAACGGGAACCTGAAAGTGTTTAATGCATACTCCATTATGGAGGACCCGATGACTTCCTGTGGCTGTTTTGAGTGTATTGCGGCAATCGTCCCCGAGGCAAACGGTATTATGATTGTGGACAGGGATTTTACCGGCATGACCCCGATTGGTATAAAGTTTTCCACCCTTGCCGGACAGGTGGGGGGAGGAATGCAGACCCCGGGATTCACAGGGATCGGGAAGCTCTATATTTCCAGCCCCAAGTTTATTTCGGCAGAAGGGGGGCAGAATCGGATTGTGTGGATGCCCAAACAACTCAAGGAAGAAGTGGGAGAACGGTTGAAAGTTTTACTTGAAAAAATGGGGAATGCTGATCTTTTTGATAAAATCGCGACAGAAGAGAATGCGGAAGATCCGGAAAAATTGGTGGAATACCTGCAAGAAGTAGGACATCCTGCCCTGGAGATGGATCCGCTTTTTTGATAAATTATACTTATAGATAGGAGGAATAATCATGGCACTTACAGCGATGCAAATCTATAAAAGCCTGCCCAGGACCAATTGTAAAGACTGCGGTCTTCCGACATGTATGGCCTTTGCAATGCAGGTGGCGGCAAAAAGAAAAGCACTTGCCGAATGTCCTCATATTTCGGCAGAGGCACAAACCGATCTTTCCGAAGCCTCTGCACCTCCGATGAAACTTATCACCATAGGTGCCGGGGATAAAACCTTTGAATTCGGGCAGGAAACAGTAATGTTCAGGCACGAGGAAAAATTCATGCGACCATGCGGTATTGCAGTGAAGATCCCTGCATCGGCAAACGATGATGAAGCAAACGCAAAGGTGGGGCAGATTAACAATTCCGTTTTTACCCGGGTAGGGGAAAAGCTTAAGGTTTCTCTCTGTGCCGTCTGTCTTGATGGAGTAAGTAATCCTGCTGCACGGGCAGCCCTTATTGCAGGAAAGAGCAACGTTCCTTTAATCCTGATGAGTGAATCCCCGGGTACGATGAAAACAGCCCTGGATGCAGTGAAACAGGTAAAACCCCTGATTTATAAAGCAAACAGTACGACAGTCGAGGATTTCGCCGCCCTGGCAGCGGGTGCCGGGGTTCCCCTTGCCATAAGCGGGAGTTCTGTGGAAGAACTCGCAGAACTCACGGTAAAGGCAAAGAACAAAGGTGCTGCGAATCTTGTCCTTGCATTTGATACGGATAAACCGGGAGAGACTATCCGGTCGCTTACTATTGCCCGGCGGGCTGCAATAAAGAAAAACTTCCGGGCGCTGGGATACCCCACAGTCGTTGAAATGAAAGGTGAAACACCCGAATCCGAGACAGTTATTGGCGCGATGTTTGCTGCTAAATATGCAGGGATTTTAATGATTGATTATTGCGAACCGTGGGAGCTTCTCCCCGTGATGACCACGATCCAGGATATTTTTACCGATCCCCAGGTGCCCAATACGGTGGAAGCAAAACTCTATGAGATTGGGAGCCCGGGAGACTCTTCCCCTGTCATGTTCACGACAAACTTTTCTCTTACTTATTTCAGCGTTGCAGGCGAAGTGGAAAGAAGCAGGATACCGGCTTATATTTCCGTGGTCGATACCGAAGGGCTTGGTGTTTTGAATGCCTATGCCGGGGATAAAATATCAGTGGAAAAAGTGGTAAAGACTATAGCCAGCCAGAAAATCGCGGAAAAAGTGAAACACCGGAAACTCATTATCCCGGGACTGCTTCCCATTTTCAGGGCAGAAATAGAAGATACATCTGAATGGAAAGAAGTGATTATTGGCCCCGAGACCGCAAGGGAAATTCCCGCTTTTCTGGCAAAGGTCTGGAAATAATTTATGGCCGACTGTACTGTTTCTTTCCAGCCTCACAATAAAGCTGTTACTGTCCGTAAAGGCACCACCCTCCTCGAAGCCGCATTAAAGGCGAATATTACTATAAATAACCTTTGCGGGGGGGACGGTATCTGCGGCCGGTGCAAGATGATTATTAAAAAGGGTAATATACCGGAAGAAGTATCGGGAAAACTTACCCGTGAGGAAATTACCAGGGGATATGTTCTTGCCTGTCTTACCCAGGTTATGGAAAATCTTGTTGTCGAAATCCCGCCGGAAACCCTGGCACGGGAAAAGATCGTTGATGATGAGGATGCAGACCGGTTTAAGGAGTTCGGCCAGCTTGCACAGGCAGGGGATGAATTTGTTTTTTCACCCATTGTAAAAAAGATCTACCTGGATCTTGATTCCCCGACCCTGGACAATAACACTGCGGACCAGCAACGGGTCTGTGAAGCAGTGCACAGGGAAATCGGTTCCGGCGCGACCCAGATGGGGTTAAAAATCATAAGGAACCTTCCGGCAATCTTGCGGGGAAACAACTATAAAGTGACCGCGACAGTCGGGTTCAGGCGTGACATAGCAGAAATCATGAATATCGAACCGGGAAATACCGCGGGTAAAAATTATATGATTGTCATCGATATAGGTACCACCACTATTGTCGCACACCTTGTTGATGCAAACAGGATCAGGACCATTGCGGCAAAAGCCTGTTTTAATTCCCAGGGAATTTACGGGAGTGAGGTAACGAGCAGGATTATTTCCGCTGAAAAGCGCGGTATTGTGGAACTCCAGAAACTCCTTATAAGCGATATAAACGGACTTATCCGGGGGCTTGCAAAGGAAGATCGAATCAACCTGAAGGATATTACTGCCGTGGTATGTGCAGGAAATACCGTGATGTCGCATTTTCTCCTGGGACTTCCGACGCGTTATATCCGGAGAAAACCATACACCCCCACATCTGTTGACCCCCCGCCATTCCGTGCGGTAGAGGTCGGAATCCAGATAAACCCCCGGGGGCTGCTTTATTCCCTTCCCGGGATAAGCGGATGGGTGGGGAGTGATATTACCGCAGGAATCCTTGCAACAAATATCATCGACCGTGACGGGATATCCCTTCTTGTCGATATCGGTACAAACGGGGAAATTATTGTAGGAAACAGGGAATGGCTTGTTGCCTGTTCCGCATCCGCAGGGCCGGCACTGGAAGGTGCGAATGTCACCTGCGGTATCAGGGCAGAAACAGGTGCCATTGAAAAAGTATATATAAAGAACAGGAAGATTCAGTATAAAACCATCGGGTTTGTTCCGCCAAAGGGATTCTGCGGTTCCGGGATTATCGATCTGGTGAGTGTACTCTTTAACATGGGGATTATCGACCGGCGGGGAAGATTCCTGGACGGTTTAGATGAGGGGGTGCAGGAATTAAACGGACAGAAAGTGTATCTTTTAGTTGACAGGAAGAAAAGCGGGCACGGTAATCATGTATTTATTTCGGAATCGGATATTGAAAATGTCATTACTGCGAAAGCAGCGATCTTTGCAGCAATGAAAATTCTTCTTGCAAGACTTGACATGAGTTTTGACGATGTATCTCATTTCTACATTGCCGGTGCGTTCGGGAATCATATTGATATAGAGAGTGCAATAAGTATAGGTCTTATTCCCAATATTGACAGAAATAAAATTATTTTTGCCGGTAATACCTCTGTTAAGGGTGCAAAACTGGCTGCTTATTTTCAGCATGCTTTTAATAGAGTTGCACAGATACGTGCGAAAACAACATATTATGATCTTATGGGTGCAGATGATTATGTAGAGGAATTCCGGAAGGCCATGTTTTTACCCCATACGGATATTGAGCTTTTTAAGGGAGAAAAGGTATGGCAAAAAGCATAGCAGTAGCCGGAAAGGGCGGTACGGGAAAAACTACCATAGCAGCGCTTCTTGTAAGCAGACTTTGCCAGGAAGGAAAAGTTCCTGTTCTGGTAGTGGATGCGGATGCAGATGCTAATCTTGGCCCCCTGCTTGGCGTAACCCCGAAAAAGACCCTTGGGGGTTTAAGGGAAACTGCTTTAAAAGAGGTAAAAAACCTGCCGGCAGGAATGACAAAAGCAAACTATTTTGAACTCGGGTTTCATGAAATTATCGAAGAGCTAAACGGGTTCGATCTCCTTACCATGGGAAGGGGTGAAGGGCCGGGTTGTTACTGTTACCTGAACAGTCTTATCCGGAAGTTCATCGATGATCTTTCACCATCCTATAAATGGGTGGTCATGGATAATGAGGCAGGACTGGAACATATAAGCCGGAGAACATCGGGAGATATTGACGCGCTTCTGGTCGTGGTAACGGAGAACCCGCTTTCACTTCAGTCTGCAATAAGTATCGGTGATATCCTCTCCGACCTGGGAAGCAGGATACAGAAAAAATATATTGTCACAAATATGATTAAGAACAATAATAGAAGAGAAGAAATAACCAGACGCCTGTCACGGTTACAGATGGAATATTTAGCAGATATTCCATTTGACCCGCAGCTTGATGATTATATTTTCAGGGGGGATTCCCTGATCAGTTTAAGGGATTCTCCTGCTGCAGACGCAGTAGCACAAATACTTAAAACCATAGGAGGATGAACATGGCATTGCCTGATATAAAAGAAAAATGGACATACAAAATCAATGAGGTAACGATTGGTGCAATAGAGCAGGAGGGGGGAACAAGGGGAAAAACAATTACTGTCGGCGGGCAAACCACCCTCCCGTTATTGAGTTTTGAAGGAAATATCCCCAATAAACCGGTCGTGGCAGGGTATATAGCGAATGCTGTTCCTGACTGGCCGGATACTATCCTGAAAGGGATAGGTGATGAGGTAAAATCACCTGTGGAATGGGCACAGAAATCTGTGCAGGAGTTCAAGGTCGATCTGCTGAGTATCAAACTTATCGGGGCAGATCCCCACGGAAAAAATGCGACAGCAGAAGAGTGTGCTAAAACGGTTTCTGATGTATTGAAAGCGGTTGATGTTCCCCTTATTATCTGGGGATGCGGGGATGATGAGAAAGACAGCCTCGTGCTCCAGGCGTGTGCAGAAGCGGCAAAGGGAGAGAACTGCCTTATCGGTTCTGCCAAGGAAAGTAATTACAGGACAATTGTCGCACTTTGTATGGCCAATAAACATAAAATAATTTCCGAGGCGCCGGTTGATATCAATATCGGAAAGCAGGTAAATATCCTGCTTCGTGATATTGGCTATAACCTGAATGATGTCATCATGTTCCAGACAACAGCGGCACTGGGATATGGTTTTGACTATGTGTACACCATTTCCGAAAGGGCGCGGATTGCCGGATTAAAGGGGGATGCCCTCATGGCCCTGCCCCAGATTTGTGATGTGGGCGGTGAAGTGTTCCGTGTAAAGGAAGCGGTTGCAGACGAGGATGCCCTTCCCGGCTGGGGTGCACTCGAAAAACGGGGACCCATGTGGGAAGCCGTATGCGCAGGGAATTATCTTCAGGCCGGTGCGGATATTGTCATCATGGCACATCCGGTCGCGATAAAAAATATCAGGCAGGCAATTGATAAATTATTTTAAAGAGGAGGTCTATAAATGATTTTAATCGGTGAAAGAATTAATGCAGGGTTTAAGGATATAAAAGAAGCGATTATGAATAAGGATGGCGATACTATTAAAAACTGGGCAAAAATACAGGCGGATGCAAAGGCGACTTATATCGATGTGAACATGGGCACCGCTTCAAAGGATCCGGCAACACTCTGCTGGATGATAGAACAGGTACAGTCCGTGACAGACCTGCCTATCTCCATCGACAATAATAAGGCAGATATCCTGAAAGAAGCGATCCCGGTATGCAATAAACCGCCGATCGTTAATTCCACCACTGCAGAAGCAGCGAAACTCGATCTCCTTCTCCCGATTGTTGCAGAACACGGTGCTTCCATTATCGGGCTTTCCATGGACGAGGAAGGAAGCCCGCCAAATGCGGAAAAACGAGTGGAAAATGCCGGGAAAATATTCGAGAAAATCATGGAATACGGGATCCCGCCGGAGCATCTTTTTCTTGACCCGATTGTCATGCCCCTGAAATTCAAACAGGAACAGGCTGCTGCGATCATGGAAGCGACAGCCCAGTTCAAGTTTTTCTCTGACCCTCCATGCCATATTGTATGCGGGCTTTCAAATATATCCATCGGGGCAAAACATAAGAAACTCATAAACCGGATATTCTGTACAATGCTTATAGCAAACGGACTCGATGCAGTGATTCTCGATATCACTGACAAAGAACTGGTGGATGCAATCCTTACGGCAGAGCTGTTTATGAACAAGCAGATTTATGCAGATTCGTACATAGAGGCATTCGGGTCATAACACGATTGAAGGAATAATTAATCCTTGATTTCCTGGTTTGTTTTTATTAGCTATTTCCATCAGGAATAATAAGCAATGAGTTTTCCCTCTTATTTGACGAGGATGCGTTTTGTATGTATATTGTATGCAAAGAAGGTGTGCATGCCGATATTACAAGTAAAAAATTGTCCGGAGAGTATTTATAAGAAAATTCGTATGGTTGCAAAAGCGGAAAATCGGAGTATTTCCCAGCAAACACTTGTTTTAATTGAAGAAAGCCTGCATTTAAGAAAATCAAATAAAAAAAGAAGAAAAATACTTATTAATAAAATAGCGAGAAGAATACTCCCTGAAAAAGTTAAGGAAATTGATCCGGTTTTATTAATACGAGAGGATAGGGATCGATGACTATAGTCCTTGATGTGAGTGCAGCCCTGGAAATCATCATGCAAGGAGAAATGACGGTAAAATTCTATCGCATGATAAAAAAGTATGTACACTTTGTAAAAAAATGAAAATAGAATGTCCGGAATAAGTATTCTTATTACACTGGGGCTGTCCAAAAAGTCAGAGTGAGACGTAAGCTTTTTAGACAGCCATCCCTTTCTATTTATATGTTTTTCCATGGTTATCAC
>JAFGQK010000249.1 GCA_016935735.1 Spirochaetales bacterium
GAAACAAGCACGCGGGAAAGTGATCCGGCAGGATCACCGGAAGAAGTGAGTGAAACGGATGCCCCGCCCGCCCTGGTACACGGGGCATCGTTAACCGTTCATGAAGACAATCCCCGGACATTGCCGGAAATGCTTGAACGGGCGGCACACTCCGGGAAAGAAATAATCTACATCCATAACAGGGACGAGGTGAACCGGGAAACATATCGGGATGTATTACTGAATGCAAAAAAAGTGGCAAACGGCCTGGAACAGAACGGGTGCCGGCCGGGCGATAAGATTATTTTCCAGTTTTCTGCCAACGAGGATTTCGTTGCCGGTTTCTGGGGATGTATGCTCGGGGGATTCGTGCCCGTACCGTTAACCCCGGCTTCCGATTATTCCACCCGGAACAGCCATACGGAAAAGGTGTACCGGACATGGCGATTGCTCGGGGAACCCTGTCTCCTGGTGAGCGATAATTTATATGACAACGTTTCTGCTATCGGAACCATATTCAAAACAGATGAAATGAAGGTACTCCGTATAAGCAAGATGCGGGCATATCCTCCTTCAGGAGAGGTATGGAAGGCGAATCCCGAGGACCCGGTGATATTGCTTTTCACATCGGGGAGCACCGGAACCCCGAAAGGAGTCATCCAGAATCACCGGACAATTATGAGCCTGTGTATGGCCACGGCGGATTTCAATCATTTTTCCGGGCAGGATATATCCCTGAACTGGATGCCCCTGGATCATGTGGGCGGGATCATCATGTTTCATATCCGGGATGTGTATTTACGCTGTACACAAATCCATGTTCCCAGGGAACTCATCCTTGCGCGGCCGCTGTTGTGGCTGGATTTCATAGACCGGTATAAAGCCACCATCACATGGGCGCCTAACTTTGCATTTAATCTCGTGAACGGCCTGGAGGAAGAAATAACCCGGGGGAGGTGGGATTTGTCATCCCTGTATTTTATTTTGAATGCCGGGGAAATGATAGTGCCGCGGACAGTGAGGAAATTCCTTGCTCTGTTGAAAGTGCATAAACTCCGGGAAGACAGTATGAAGCCGGCGTATGGGATGTCCGAGACATCATCTGCAATAACCTACTGGCATGGCTGCACCCCGGGGACGGTGAAGGATGAGGATACCTTTCTTCCCGTGGGATTCCCGATACCGGGCTTGAGTATGAGAATAGTGGATGACGAAAACGGAATAAAGAGAGAAGGGGAAGTGGGCCGTCTCCAGGTGAAAGGAGCGACAGTCACATCGGGGTATTACAATAATCCCGGGGCAACGGAATCATCATATACGGAAGACGGCTGGTTTGATACGGGGGACCTGGGATATATCAGGGACAGGAACCTGACACTCACGGGGAGGATGAAGGATGTAATCATCATAAACGGGATCAATTACTACAGCCAGGAAATAGAATCGGTCGTGGAGGAAATGGAAGGTGCGGAAAGATCGTTCTGTGCAGCATGTGCTGTGAAACGGAAAGATGACGACACGGACAGGTGTGCGATATTTTTTACGCCGGCGGAAGGATATGCGGATGATCCGGAAGCGATGGGAGAGTTGTGCGGCCAGATACGCAAAACAGTGTTTAAACGGTGTGGAATTAACCCGGAATATATAATTCCCATACGGAAGGAAGATTTTCCCAAGACGGATATCGGGAAAATCCAGCGGGCCAGGCTTAAAATGCAGTTTGAAGAAGGAATGTATAATTCCCTTCTGAAGGAGTCCGGATATGACCCGGATAGAACAGGACTTACACCCTGGTTTTACGAAAAGAAATGGCGCCCCGAAGCTGTTTCCGGGAACGGCACCGACATTCCCGGCCATATTGCCGTTGTTATGGGGAAACAGCCGCTTTGCAGTCATATTCTGGATATTCTTAAGAGTGAACATATTTCCGCTGTCCCGGTCTTGTATGGTAAAGAGTTGAAGATTATCGATGGTCCCGGGTATGTTATACGGAATAATGTACCGGATGATTGTGTACAGGTTTTCGATTTGATTTTAAAGGAAAAGGGAAGAATCGATGCGGTTATAAATATTGTATCTGATACGGAATGTAATGACAGTATGGAAGAAGATACGTTTATGTATATGACGAACAGGATCCTGGATCCCGTAAAAGCCATGTCTGTTCATAAACCCGGAAACAGGCTTCGATATCTGGTTGTTACAGAAAAAACATTTTCCTTCAGAAATGATGAATATATTTATTGCAACGGCATTGTCCAGGGGCTGGTCATGAGTGCCGGACTGGAATTGGACTACCTTACCACAGTCCAGATTGACCTGGAACATATGGACAAAACAACGACGGGTGCTGTTGTTCTGGATGAACTGAAAAATGGTGTTGCCGACCAGATTGTAGCGTACAGGGACAATACCCGGTTTATACCTTATTTCGAACACGCGGCCCCCATTGAAAAGGAAGAAGGGCCGGATACCCTGGAAGAAAATGGCTTTATTCTTGTCACCGGCGGACTCGGGGGCGTTGGTTATGAGGTGAGCCGGTGGCTCCTGGACAGGGCAGGAAAGGATGTGTTGATCATCGGCCGGACTCCGGTAAATGATAGTTCCGATCCGCGGTCAATGGATAAGAAGAAATTACTCGAGACCCTGGAAGGATACAGGGGCAGGGTAAAATATGAATCCGGTCATATTACCGATTATGAGTTTTTAAAGAGAGTCACCGGTCATTGTGCAAAGGAATGGGGTAAGAGACTAACAGGAATATTCCATCTTGCAGGAATATTGAGTAAACCGAAGCAAACCGGGGTATCGCATTGGGAGGAATTTACCGAACATTTCATAACCTGTGAACCGGCAGATTCTTACAGTGACGTTTATCAGACAAAGATAAAAGGTGTTATCGCATTAAATAAACTCAGGCAGGACGATAAAACAATGCTCATGGTGGTATTTTCCTCCGTAAATGGGCATTTCGGCGGTGCCGGCTTAAGCGCATATGCTGCCGGGAATTCTTTTATCGAACATTATTGTGATTATATCAGGCAAGAATATCCCCGGACATATTGTCTGCATTGGACAATGTGGGAAAATATCGGTATGAGTCAAAACGCACCGCAATGGATGATTGATGTTTCATCGGCTAAAGGTTTTGGCATGATAAAAGTATCCAGAGGTCTTTTATCATTATCCTATATCCTGGCAAATAGAATAAAGAACTGTTTTATTGGTCTGGATAATCGCAAGATTCCTCTTCAATATCGACTTTATGGTGATTTTACCCCGGTTTTGAATGTTTTTTATACGTCCGGGAATGAAGATTCCTTACCGGCAGAAAAGGTTAATGGTATTTTACGGGAACGATTGAAAAATGATGCATACGCTCTTTTTATTGAAAGGGTGGAATCGATTCCCAGGAATACAGACAATAACCTGGACATAAATATTTCGGAAATGCAGAAGCTAAAGGAGAAGAAAGAAAAAAAATCCGGGGGAACGGGAAGAGGTGATGACACGAAGCCAATGACGGAACTGGAAAAGGAAATGGCAGAGATATGGCATCACGTACTCGGCGTATCCGATATAGGTATCAATAGCGATTTCTTTGAATTGGGGGGCAATTCGATAAAAGCCATTTCACTTGCTTCACTCATTAAAAAGGAATTGGAAATCGATTTTGCTATTTCGGAATTATTCGAGAAACCAACGATCGGGGATTTATGTGCCGGCTTATCGAACAGGGAAAAAAGGAAATTTACCGGGTTAAAAAAAGCATCGGAACGGGAATATTACCCGACTACATCACAGCAAAAGGGAATATTCGCTGTCCAGGAAATACATCCTTCACAGATTGTCTATAATATGCCGGGGTTTTTTATCCTGAAAGGGGAACTGGATATTCACTATGTCGAAGATTGTCTGTGCAAACTTATTGAACGGCATGATGCGTTAAGAACGGAGTTTGAATACAGGGATAATGAATTGGTTCAACGAATTTGTAAAAAAGTGGACTTTCATATGGAATTCAGGGAACTATCAGGACCCCCTGAACAGGAAATGAGGGAATTTATCCGGCCGTTTGATTTACGTAAAGCCCCGCTTATGCGGTGTGCGGTGTTCAAGGTAAAAGAACAGGAGTTTTTATTTTGTCTTGATCTGCATCATATTATCGGTGATGCCGCGACCCTGGACATACTCATCAGGGATTTTACTTTGATATATAATGGTGAAATACTGCCGGCACTCGAATTCCAGTTCGTGGATTACGTTGTCTGGCTGGAAGAACGGTTTCGTGACCCGCAGTTTAATAAACAGAAGGATTTCTGGCTGCAGATGTTTGATGATGATTTCCATGAGGTGGACATACCTGCGGATTATCCCGGGCCGGGTTATCAGACATTTGACGGGAGGAATTATGACTTTGTCCTGGACAAGGAGATGGTCGACCGGCTAAAAAGTGTCTGTAAGAAATATGAAGTAACATTGTATATGCTGTTGTTTGCCATGTTCAATGTTTTCGTATCAAAGTATGCAGATTCCGGGGATATCACCATCGGATCGCCATTAATCGGCAGGGATAATTCCGCTTTGAAAGATGTCGCCGGAATCTTTGTCAATACCCAGGCTTTCAGAAGCCAGCCAGGTAAAAGCAAGTCCTTTGCCGGTTACCTGCTGGAAATAAAAAAGCTTGTACTTGGTGCATATGAGAATCAGTTGTATCCATTTGAAAAGCTGGTTAAGGAAGTAAAAAAGGTACGTACTTCTTCCGGGAATCCCATGTACAATATCGTATTCATTCTCCAGAATGTTGAAATCCGGGAATTAACATTGAATGCCATTACAATAGAACAGTATAAATTCAATATTCTGATGAGTCCTTTTGAATTGATTTTTTCTGCACGGGAGTATGAAAATGAGGTGAGTTTTTCCGTTATGTACAATACAGGATTATATAAGGATGTGACGATCGAACTCATGTGCCGGCGTTTCAAGGTATTAATTCAGAATATCCTGGATGATACCGGATGTATCATAGGGAATTTATCCTTTGAAATTGATGAGGAACGTCATTTAAAGGAGAAGACATCTCTTCAACTGGATAATATTCTTGAAGAATTTTAATTTCATCGGACAAGGAATAAGCTATGAATAGAATGGAAAAAAGGATTATTGAAGAGTACTGGTTAAAGAAATTGTCAACTACTATTCAACCGGTATATCTTCCCTTGCGTTTTAACAATGTAAATAAAGAGGCTATAAGAAAACAGATAAGGTTGCCCTTCCCCCCGGGAATCGAGGAGCGATTACGGAAAACCGGGGAGAAAAGTGATCTCGCTTTGTTCCTGTTGTTTTTTTCCGGCGTGAATATCCTGTTAAAAAAATATTGCGGGATAAATGATCTTTTAGTTGGTACCATGAGTGTCAATAAAGAATCAATGCAGGACGGGCTCCTGTTTTGCAGGACGACAATTGCAGATGAGTTATCCCTTCGAGAAGCCTTGAATGCAGTAAAAGATTCCGTACTGGAAGCCTTTACGTACAGTGAGTATTCTTTTGAAGAGATTAAAAAAGTTTTAGTAAAGGAGAAAGAACTCGTTTTACCGGATATCTACACCGTCGCATGTATATACTCCGGGCTTCAGAACCATAGTAATGTTCTTGAAAAATTTGAAATTCTCGTTGTATTGTCGGAGTCCCAGCATCGTCTCGAACTGGTTATTGAATATGACACGAATAAGTATCATTCCGAAATGATGGATCTGTTTGCACACAATGTGATTGATTTCTTCGGCCGGCTGAAGAATAACCTGGACATGCCGGTTTCCGGTATATCTGTGTTATGCGAGGATGAAAGACGGTTATTAGACGGTTTTAACAGGACGTATACCGATTATCCGAAGCACCGGACATTACAGGAATTATTCGAGGAACAGGTGAGCAGGAATCCCGGTCAGACGGCCCTGGTTTTTTATGATAAAACAGTAACATACGATCAACTCAATATAAAGGCAAACCAGCTGGCGAGGTTTTTAAGGCGCAGGGGAGTTACCGCAAACGATATTGTGGCAATTATTATGGATAAATCAATCGAAATGATTGTCGCTGTCATCGGCATTCTGAAAGCAGGCGGCGCCTATTTACCGATCGACCCGAATACCCCTGAACAACGTCTGGTGACTATGCTTGACGATGCTTCTCCCAGATTGATAGTGACAAAAAGTGATATGATCCAGTTGAAAAATCCGGTACCGGAGATTATTTACCTGGATAAAACAGCCAATAGTATAGACCAGGAAGAGAGCGGGAATCCGGACATTATTAATACTTCCTCCGATCTGGCATACATCATGTATACATCCGGTTCAACAGGTATTCCGAAAGGTTCCATGGTCTGCCACTATAATGTGACGCGTGTTGTGCGAAACACGAATTACATGGAAATAAAGCCGGGAGACAGGTTGCTGCTCGTATCGAATTATTCGTTTGACGGTTCAATTGTCGATTTATTCGGTTCCTTGTTGAATGGCGCGACACTTGTTTTGATTACCGATGAAGATGTTTTCGATTTGTCGAATCTGGTTGCAATTATTAAAGATATGAGAATTTCCCTGTTTTTCATTACCACTGCATACTTCAATAAACTCGTCAATTACCATCTGGATTGCCTGGAAAATGTAAGAAAGATAATAATTGGCGGCGAGAAAGCTTCTTATTACCATATACGGAAAAGTTTCAATTATTTAGGCAAGGGCAGGGTTGTCAATGGGTATGGCCCGACCGAAACGACGGTATTTGCCACTGCATATGTCGTTGATGCATTGTATAGTGAATTCAGGACAATCCCCATAGGTAAACCATTATCCAATTCGGAAATATATATTCTTGATAAACATTATTCCATGCAGCCAATAGGGGTTCCGGGAGAGGTCTTTATAGGCGGGGACGGTGTGTCTAAAGGCTATTTGAACAACCCCGGTTTAACAAAAGAAAAGTTTATCGAAAGCCCCTTTTCAAAAGATGCCGTTCTTTATAAAACCGGTGATTATGCAATGTGGATGCCCGATGGAAACATAATGTTCCTCGAGCGGATGGATAACCAGGTTAAATTCAGGGGATACAGAATCGAATTGGGAGAAATCGAATCCCACCTTCTGCATCAGGAATTCATAAAGGATGCCGTAGTGCTTTTCAAAGGTGAAGAAGAACATAGGGCCATACATGCCTATATTGTTACGGAAAAGAATTGTGATATAAATGATTTAAAAAAATCCTTAGGCAAAGTGCTTCCGCATTATATGATTCCCAGATATTTCATACAACTCGATGAACTGCCGCATACCCCAAACGGTAAAGTCGATAAAGATGCACTTCTGGTAATGGAAAGTGATACCTTTTCCGGTCCGGAGGTTGAAGAACCTCTCGGCGGGACAGAAACAATACTCGTGAAGATATGGAAAGAAATTCTATCTTTAAAGCAGGTGAGTGTCAATGATAATTTTTTTGAATTGGGTGGGTATTCACTGGATGCAATAAATTTATCCTCCCGGATTGAAAAAGAATTAAAAGTAAAAATAAAAATAGCCAATTTATTCAAATACCCTACAATCAGGGAACTTGCCGCCATTATCGAAAACAGTATTAAAACCTCTTCCCCTGTAATTCACCCGGCCGGGACAAAAGAGTATTATCCCCTCTCTTCCCAGCAAAAACGGCTGTTTTCTTTACAGCAGATTAATACTTCGGGCACCGTATACAATATGCCCCAGGTTTTTATTGTAAAAGGCAATATCCGGCTCGATAAACTCAAATTCGCCTTTAACCAGTTGATTGCAAAACACCAGGCATTCAGAACCAGTTTTTCATTAATCGCTCATGAGCCTGTCCAGAAAATTTCTGATAGTTTTGAATTTACTATTGGTTATGAAGAAAAAATGGATGCTGATATTAAAACATGTATTGAAAATTTCATCTCTCCTTTCGATTTATCCGCAGCACCCCTTTTAAGGATTACATTGACAAAAATCAGGGCAAATGAATATTATCTGCTTCTCGATATGCATCATATCATTGCAGATGGCATTTCCATGGGAATTCTGATGAAGGATTTTATCGATGCTTATTCCGGTAAAACTCTGGAAAAATTAAGAATTCAGTACAAGGATTATTCTGTCTGGCAGAATAGCGTGGAAATGCAGGAAAGAATGGCGATGCAGGAAGGTTACTGGAAAAATATATTTTACCATGATGTTCCTCTTATGCAATTTCCTTCAGATTTCCCAAGACCAGGAATCCAGGATACTGCCGGGGCCAGGTACCGCTTTCATTGCGGGGAAGAAATCACCATGCATCTTAAAAGGGTATGTAAAGACTGCGATGTCACCCTTTTTATGCTTCTCCTTTCCGTATATAAGGTATTATTGCAGAAATATACAGGCCAGGACGATATCGTCGTGGGAACCCCGGTAAGCGGACGAAACTATACAGATTTAAAAGAGATCGTCGGGTATTTTGTCAATACATTGGCTTTAAGAAGCGAACCGGAAGACAGGAAAGCCTTTAAAGAGTATCTTGCAGAAGTCAGGAAGATTGTGCTCGATGCCTTCGATAACCAGGAATATCAATTTGAAGATGTTTGCGAAATAGCAGGGATTGCCAGGGATGTCAGCCATCACCCGATGTTTGATACATTGTTTGTCTTTGAACACTGGGATCTTCGTGAATTTGAAATAGAAGATGTCTCTTTTCGGCAGTATGACCTTGACAGTGATACATCCAAATTCGATATAACATTCGTGATAAGTGAAAAAGACAATTCTCTTTTCATTACTGTTGAATACTGTACTGCCTTGTTCAGATCAGCTACCATAGAGGCTCTTGTGCATCATTATAAAAGATTATTGTACCGGATAACCGGTGAACCGGATATCCGGATAGGTGACATCGATCTGTTTTCCGAACAGGAAAAAAAGGCAATGCTTGCATCATACGGATTTCTCGGGAAAGACATATATTTAAATGGAGAGTATGGCTCTTTACCTGTTTTAGAAAAAGCATTATTGAGTAATCCTGCAATAGAGGATTGTGCTGTTGTTTTTGATAAACAAAAAGGACTTTCCGTTTATTATACATTACATAAGAAAATAAGTTATTATGAAATTAATGCATATCTGGAGGAACATCTTCCTCGGAACTATTTTCCCCTTACGTATATTTTTGTAAGCAGAATACCGCGAAACCGTTCGGGGAAAATAAACTTCCGGCAACTTGAATCGGAAGCGGTCATCAATTCCGGTGATATAGATAAGTTGGATAAACATTTTAGACAACTGGACATAGACGATTATGCAATCTTTCAGACATTTGAATATAATAAACCCCCGGTGCATGCAAAATTGTGGTGTATGAAACGCATTGGTGGTATAGAAGAAACAAGCACGCGGGAAAGTGATCCGGCAGGATCACCGGAAGAAGTGAGTGAAACGGATGCCCCGCCCGCCCTGGTACACGGGGCA